>CALCUV010000023.1 GCA_937906765.1 uncultured Prevotella sp. | reverse complement strand
ATGGTGTTCAACAGTAGAGGGCAACCAGTGGGACGTAGCATTGCAGACACTGCCCAACAGCGGCAGCCGCCAGAACGTGAGCATCGCGCTCTCAACCGATGAAGGCGCAACATTCGGCACACCGAAGACTATCTGCCCACGAGGCTCGGCCTACAGCGCAGCTGTTGTGCTCCCCGACGGCACATTAGGCGTGTATTATGAGGAGAACGGAGTATTCGGCGGATATACAATGCGCTTCGTACGCTTCTCACTCGACTGGGCAAGTAACGGTGCTTACAAGTTCACAGAAGAAACTCCCTTCCACCCCATCGCTTCTACCGTACCTACATCTATCAGTGGCGCACCTCAGACGGGCAATGCTGATGCTACAATCTACGACCTTTCAGGCCGTAAAGTGCAGAAGGCAGGCAAGGGTGTTTACATCATGAATGGCAAGAAGGTTATCTTCTAATCATTTTTTATAAAAAGAATGCGTAGGGTAATGCTCTGCGCATTCTTTTTATTTGCAGTATAGTATCTATAGAACAACGGTTCTACTTTATTTATATTATTATTCGGTAAAACATCTCACGTTTTCGTGGATTACGCGAAGGTATGCAGTTTAGGTTATCACACAGAAACACGGATTTCATGAAATTGCAATTCGCTTTGCTCTCGCGCCATCTGGGTTAGAATTGCCTCTGTGAATTCAGAGGATTCTGTGTGCCTGACGTACACTCTTTCTTTTGTTCTTCTGGGTGCATACGAGCGATACAAAGTATGTCTCTGCCTTCAGCTTTATGAAGTCGAAACAATTTGAGATATTGGAAGGATTATTTGAGGAAGAGTGCGCCTTATTTGGCGAAACAATTTTCACTATAACAATGTTTGTTTTGACATAAGAACAAAAGGGACATAAGTTTTTTATCAATGTGATTACATGGATTAAACATTATTTTCCTCGTGATACTTGCGATACGTGGAGACCCGTTAACGCCGCGCAGGGGCTCTGTTTCATCTGTGAAATCTGTTAATTATTATTTAAAAAACGGAGTTTACCTAAAGATTCTGAGGGTTTTATACGCTCATCTTTTTTTTTTTTTTATCTTTGCACCGAGGGGAAAATCCCTCGTTTCTAAAGGGTTGCGACGACAGAAGTTGCGCATTTAAGAGACTATTAATCACTAACTTTAATAATTACCTTATGAGAATTAAATCATTCGTTGTCGGTTTAGCAATACCGGCACTTGGGTTTGCACAGAATTATGACTTGCCCAATCCCGACAATGCGCCCGCGCCTTGTCACCCAGTTCCCAGCGAACGCCAGCTTTTGTGGAACGAAACAGAGTTCTATGCGTTCTTCCATTACGGTATGAACACCTTCACTGGTTTGGAATGGGGTTTCGGTAACGAACCCGAATCTAAGTATGCACCCTTGTCATTGCCCAACCCCGAACAGTGGGTAACGTCTGTGAAAGCAGCGGGTATGAATGGCGGTATCGCCGTTGTGAAACACCATGACGGTTTCTGTCTTTGGCCAACGGCTACGACCACTCACAGCATTGCGAACGCCGGAAACGAAAACGGTCGCTCTGCAAATATTCCTCAACTTTTTGCTGAGGCAAGTAAAAAGCACGAGATGAAGTACGGTTTCTACATCTCACCTTGGGACCGCAACTCAGCACACTATGGTAAGGATACTTACGTGTCAGAAGTGTTCATCAAGCAGTGTGAAGAATTGGCAGCATACGGTTCTGACCAATTTGAAATGTGGTTCGACGGCGCCAACGGAGGTAATGGCTACTACGGCGGCGAAGGCGGCACACGTAACATCGACCGGGCCACCTACTACGACGTGCCCAACCTGCGCGACAGTATTCACAAAGTGTGCCCCGATTGCGTGATGTGGGGTGTAGGAGGCGAAGCACGCTGGATTGGTAACGAAGCCGGCTGGGCAGGTCAAACCAACTGGTCGCCCGAGAACCGCGACTACGCTCCAGAGGGTAACGGTATGTATGGTAGCGAGAACGGCTGGTTCTGGTTCCCCGGCGAGAGCGATGCCAAGGCTACCAACAAGGGATGGTTCTACCACGATGGCGAAGCACCACTTTCATCAGAGCGTCTCTTCCAGATGTATCTGGAAACCGTAGGCCGCAATGCTACGCTCATCCTGAACATTCCGCCCAACAAGGCCGGTGTGCTGCCCGAGGCATCGGTGAATGCACTTGTGGGCATGGGACAATTGGTGAAGGAACGTTTGACCCACGACT
>CALCUV010000022.1 GCA_937906765.1 uncultured Prevotella sp. | reverse complement strand
CGCCTACCAACGCACTGACTCGTGGTCGTATGGCATTCACTCTTACTGCATGGTACACTTCATTTATAAGTTGAATATCTTTGGTGGTAAGAAAACGGAAGCTGCTGATGACAAAAAGAGTCATGGCGCTCCCGCAGTCCGTGTTATGGGTCGCGGAATGGGAGGTTATGGTGGCGGAATGGGACGCTTCTAAAAATCAGATAGAATACATGAGAAAGGAGAAGGGAGAAAGGAGAAATAAGCTGGAACTTGAATGCCACGCTTTGTTTTTCTCCTTTCTCCTTTCTCCTTTTTGATTTTCTTCTTACCTTTGCACCAACTTTTACTAAGGGGTGCTCAACGATTTGTTGGGCTGAGATCATACCCAAGAACCTGAACCGGGTAATGCCGGCGTAGGAAAATAGGTAGAAGGTTTTGTGCAGTTTATTGTAGCACTCTGCCGGCAACGTGCCACTGAAATTCACATTTCCATCTGATCCCCCTTTTCATTATTCACTTAATCTTTTTGATAATGAAAAGACATTTATCAACTGCGGTCCTTCTCTCAGGACTGCTTCCTGTCGTTGCACAAACCAGCAACGATAGTCTTCAAGACATTGTTTTAGACGAAGCGAGCGTTATTGCTACTCGCGCTACGTCAACAACCCCAATTGCATTTACGAACATCTCGCGCGAACAACTCTCACGCACCAATCACGGACAGGACATTCCCTTCCTCGTAAGCATGACTCCCTCTGTCGTTTCCACAAGTGACGCCGGAGCGGGAATTGGTTACACCTCCTTGCGCATCCGTGGGGTTGACGCCACACGCATTAACGTTACGGCCAACGGCATTCCCGTTAATGATGCCGAAAGTCACACCGTATTTTGGGTAAATATGCCCGACTTGGCATCAAGCGTGAAGGACATTCAACTGCAACGCGGTGTGGGCACCTCAACTAACGGAGCGGGGGCATTCGGAGCCAGTATGAACCTGCAGACTTCCGACTTCTCACGCCTGCCTTACGCTGAAGTGAGCCTTTCTGGCGGTTCGTTCCGCACACATAAGGAAACATTCCGCCTCGGAACGGGACTCTTGAACGATCATTGGACTTTCGACCTGCGCCTTTCGAATATCGGAACGGCGGGATATATTGATCGCGCCTCGGCTGACTTAAATTCTTACTACGCTCAGGCAGCCTATCTTAACGATGCCACAACGGCGCGCCTCATTCTCTTTGGCGGAACGGAAGAAACCTATCACGCGTGGAACTATGCTTCTCGCGAAGAGATGGATGCCTATGGCCGACGCTACAATTCCTGTGGTTATATGTTTACTGACGCAAATGGGGTGCAACATTTCTATGACGACCAAACGGACAACTATACGCAGACCAACGCGCAGTTACTCGTTGACCACCGTTTCAGTAACAGTTGGAAAATGAACGTAGGCCTTCACTACACAAAGGGCGACGGCTATTACCAAGAGTATAAAACCGACCGCAAACTCGTAGAGTATGGCATGACTCCCTATGACCACAATGGCGAAACCTTTAAGCGCTCCGACTTGGTGCGCAAGAAGGCGATGGACAACCATTTCGCGGGCGCCGTTTTCTCACTGCATTATAACAATAACCGATTGCGTGCCACGCTCGGCGGAGCTGCTAATCGCTATTGGGGAGACCATTTCGGAAAGGTGCTTTGGGTGAAAAACTACGTGGGCAACCTCGACCCCAATGCGGATTACTATCGCAACGATGCTCGCAAGGATGATGCCAACATCTATGCCCGTGCGGAATATCTGCTGTTGCCTTCGCTCACAGCCTATGCTGATGCGCAATATCGCCATATCCGTTACGTCATTGACGGCACAAATGACAAGTACAACTCATGGGCGGGCGACGGCATGCAACGCCTTGACCTTGATGAGCGTTTCAATTTCTTCAATCCGAAGTTTGGTTTGAACTGGCAACCTACAAAGCATTGGCGTCTCTTTGCCTCGGTGGCCAGAGCGCATAAGGAACCCACGCGCAACAATTACACCGACGGCTATCTCACGGAGCATCCCCGCGCAGAGCGTCTTACCGACTACGAACTCGGAGCGACGTATGCAGCAAAGCATTGGCATGTAGGGGCTAACCTTTACTGGATGGATTATAAGAATCAGTTGGCGCTCACGGGCGCACTTAATGAAATCGGAGAACCTGTTTCGGCCAATGTTCCCAAGAGTTATCGTGCGGGAGTGGAACTCCAGGGTGGCGTCTCCTTACCCTGTGGTTTGGAATGGACAGGTAATCTCACCTTATCCCAAAACCGCATCAAGGATTTCAAGGAAACTATTTACGGTTACGACGAGGCGTGGAACGAACTCCCTGCCACAGAAATCAATCACGGAGAAACGCACATCGCCTTCTCGCCCGATGTGATTGCAAACAGCAAGTTGGCGTATGCTCTTAAGGGTTGGCGCGCGGAACTCCAAACGCAATACGTGGGTGAGCAATACATGAGCAACGCTGACATTGATGCGCACAAATTGGATGCTTACTGCGTGAGCAATCTCGACCTCAGTTACACCTTCTCGCCGAAGCGCTACGCGAAAAGCCTTTGCATTGGTGTGACGGTCTATAACGTGTTCAACGAAAAGTATGAAAACAACGGTTGGGCCTCATCCGAATATTTGGACACGCCTAACAACCGTGTGAATTATACAGGTTATGCCGCACAAGCGGGAACAAACTTCTTGGCACACTTATCTGTGAAGTTCTAAACTATAGTAGTTTGGCTATTTCTGTAAAAAATAGGCTACGATATAGGAGTTGACCCTAAGTTTCATTTCATACCCCCTCACCGCAAAGCGGTCCCCTCCCCCTATCTTAAGGGGAGAGTGAGGGGTGATACTTCCGTTAAAACGACTAAACTGATGTAAACAATCTCGCTTTCACTTGATACAAATAGTGTGGGAATACTCCGCATGGCGCTCTCCCCTTAAGATAGGGGGAGTACCGCCTTTGGCGGGGAGGGGGTATGATAATTTTTCTTATATTGGGTCAACTGCTATACCATTATCACCAAATTTTTGGCGGCTTTCAATTCGTGAGATTCGAATGCGATAAGCACAGAAATATGCACCGCTCGGTTCGTGAAATTCGTGAGATTCGTGTTCTAAATTATTGCTATCAAGTGACACAACGCTCACGAATAAACGGTTGAAAAATTATTTTTTCTGTGAGAACCTAAAAAAGCAGTTGGAAGATAGAAAGGATTTACGTTCCTTCTATTTTCCAACTGCTTTTTTATCCCCTTACCATCACCAATTTAAGAACAGGTCTTACAAACCCTCAAATTGTGCGCCGTAAGTTACTCTTTGTGCGCCGTAAGTTACTAATTGTAACGCGTAAAAGTGGTTTCGTTTTAAGAGCAATGCTAACCCTCGCCTTCAATAGTCATTTTGGAGCAAGGTGTTCACTCAAAAAGCGCCGCCCAAGCCAAGAATTTCTTCACACCTTCGGCACCAAACTTCTCCAAACTCTTAGCGGTTTGCTCCACCGTGCGTTCGCGTTCGGGATGACTCTTTGAATAGAACTTATCGGCGTAACACACGACCTGCTCTTCCCAAGTCTCGGGCAACAGGTCCGTCTCAGGCAGTGGCAACCCTTGCTGACGGATGTTTTCAGCCGTAAGTCCCGTTCCCGTGTGGCGCTCACAAATGCGGGCAAGGTCCTCTCGCCCCTCTTTGCGCATCAACGCGGCACCTTGAACTCCATGTGTCAAATACGGAAGCGTTCCGTGGCAATGAATGCCTGGCGCATCCGTCAGGAAGATACCGATGTCATGAATTAAAGCAGCCTCGCGCAGAAATTCTCGGTTCAGTCCGAGCTCAGGGTGGCGGTCGCAAATCAGCAAAGCGCGTTGCGCCACCTGTTCACTGTGATGCAAGAGCAAGCGACGCAGAGGGGTGTCGTCAGGATAGTATTTTAAAATTAAGGGATGCATAGACGAGAATAATGATTATAAAAATGGTTGCACATGAGGGTGACTGAAAGACAAAAGTACAAATTTTCATTTATATAATGAGAGACAGAAGAACAAAAGAAACAGAAGGAATTTACAATTGACAGGTAATGACGCACGCGCCGTGCGTCATTATCCACACTGTGTTTCGACATAAGAACAAAAGTACATAATTCATTTTGACGAGGAGGAGACAGAAGAACAGAAGAACCATAAGGAATTTACAATTAACCAGTAGGGACGCACGGCGCGTGCGTCCTCAATCACGCTGCGTTTCAACATAAGAACAAAAGTACACAATTCCGTTGGGCATAAAAACTTATGTTTCTTCTGTTCTTCTGTCAAAATTCCCACTGAATGCGGACGCACGCGCCGTGCGTCCCTACCTGTCAATTGTAAATTCCTCTTGTTTCTTCTGTTCTTTTGTCTAAAACAAATTGACACGCATTTGAGCTTCCGTCCTTCTGTCAAAACTCCCACTGAATGAGGACGCACGCGCCGTGCATCCCTACCTGTCAGTCGTTAACACCTTATGCTTCTTCTGTTCTTTTGTCTAAAACAATTTGACACGCTTTCATGCTTTTGACCTTC
Organism: uncultured Prevotella sp.; assembly: GCA_937906765.1. Classification (GTDB taxonomy): domain Bacteria; phylum Bacteroidota; class Bacteroidia; order Bacteroidales; family Bacteroidaceae; genus Alloprevotella. The sequence goes on along the minus strand of CALCUV010000022.1, from coordinate 3,600 downwards.
TGTCAAAAACACAACTTGACGCTACAATATCCGGCAAAACTAACGTAATAAACAAGGGCAAATGGTATAAATCGACGGGTAGAAGGGGCTTATCTGTACGTTAAAGAGGACAAGTCTTTGTCAATTAAGTTTTTTTGCGTAACTTTGTCGCTTGAAATGTGGGTATTTCAAATCCGCTTAAAAAATTGACTATGGGAAAAAGAATTCGTAAAATTAAAAACATCCGTTTGCACCACGAAGGTAACGAGACTTTGCTCGTTATGGGCGCCTCTTTGGCAGTATTCAATGCTGCGCTTTACTGGCTCTGTCGCGATTGTTGCATATGGTTGTTTTATTCCGTAGCTGCGGTAAGCCTTCTGCTCTACTCTATCATCGTCAACTTCTTCCGTTGCCCCTTGCGCCACTATGAAGGCGACACGGAACGCACAGTTGTTGCTTCGGCCGACGGTAAGATTGTCGTGATTGAGGAAGTGGATGAAAACGAATACTTCCACGACCGCCGTTTGATGATTTCCATCTTCATGAGCGTTACAAACGTTCACGCCAATTGGTTTCCCGTAGAAGGAATTGTGAAGATGGTGCGCCACCATAACGGTAATTTCTACAAAGCTTGGCTTCCCAAGGCAAGCACTGAGAATGAACGCTCAACAGTGGTGATTGAAACGCCCGAGGGTGATGAAGTCTTAGTACGCCAAATCGCTGGCGCCGTGGCGCGTCGCATTGTTACTTACGCAAAAGAAGGTGAAGATTGCGTGATTGACGAACACATGGGATTCATTAAGTTTGGTTCACGCGTGGATGTTTATTTGCCACTCGGCACAGAAGTCCTTTGCGAAATCGGACAACGCACAACGGGTAATCAAACTGTAATTGCGAAACTCCCTGAGCTTTAAAATAACATAATATAAGAAGGGTGTGTCAAAATTATTTGAACACACCTTTTTTATTAAGGTTATAAGGTCATTCTGTCTTAAGAGCTTAAGGAACATTCAGGATTTTTCTATAGTCACTATCGTTACTATAGTTCCTATAAAATTTCTTCCCTCATCACCTTATAACCTCAAAACCTCAAAAATTATGAAGAAACACATCCCCAACACGATTACATGTTGCAACCTTATTTGCGGTTGCATCGCTACGGGTTTTGCCCTCAAGGGTGACTTTAATTGGGCCATGGCCTTCATTGTTATGGGCGCTGTATTTGATTTCTTTGATGGTTTTGTGGCACGCCTACTCCACGTTTCCTCAGCCATCGGTAAGGAACTCGACTCTTTGGCCGACTGCATTACGTTTGGTTTCGCTCCTGCGGCAATTGTGAGTGGCCTTTTGCGCCTTGCGCCCCTGCCCATTGAGAATGAAACCGTTGCTCTCGTAGTGCCCTACCTCGCATTTATCATTGCGGCATTCTCTGCCCTACGTTTGGCAAAGTTCAATCTCGATGAGCGCCAATCCACTACGTTCTACGGACTCCCCACTCCCGCCAACGCCCTCTTTTGGAGCGCTCTCGCCGTGGGCACACACGAATGGATTGCCGCTACATCTTGGAGCGTTTATGCCCTCCTTCTCGGAATTGTTTGCTCATCATGGATTCTTGTGGCAGACATTCCCATGTTTGCGCTGAAGTTTAAAACGTATGGCCTCGGGCAAAACAAATTGCGCTACGGCTTTATCCTTGCCAGCGCGGCATTGCTCCTCTTGGCGGGATGGACGGGTTTTGCCTTCGTCATCTTGCTCTACATCGCCACTTCATTAGTTGCAAACGCTATTGAAAGCAAGAAGTAAGGGCGATAAAGAAGCAGCGTTTTCGCTTTTCAACACTTACACAACACAAAAACGATTACACGTATGGAACTCTTAGGATGCCTTTTTCTGCTCCTATTCGTAGTCGTTGTCGTCTTATTGCTCTCACCCGTTATTTTGCTGAACATCGTGCGCAAACTATTGGGCATTCAGGCAAAGAAGTATTGGAACAACACTTCTAACAAATCCCAAAATCAGCAACAGCAAACGACCTCAAAACAGCAGAAACGAAAGAGCAACAAAAAGAAATTCGACCGCAACGAGGGAGAATATATTGACTTTGAAGAGGTGAAGGACTAAACGTCCTGCTCACCTCTTTTTATAACCTATTCAAGTTGTGCAAGCGCTCAATTTCATAGGTCTTAAAGTTTAAGGTTTTAAGGTTCTGAGGTTTACCTTTCGGGTTATTTACCCTTCGTTTGTACGAACTATCAGGATTGCCCTCAAAACATTAAGCGTAGCGACCTAACAACCTCAAGACCTGGCGCAACTGAAGCGTGCGAAAGTTGCGTCACCTATATTAAGTAACAATTAAATAAGAAATATATATCGTGGTTTCAGTAGATGGACTTACCGTCGAATTTGGCGGCAGCACCCTGTTTAGCGACATCAGTTTTGTAATTAACGAAAAAGACCGTATTGCCCTTATGGGAAAGAACGGTGCTGGTAAGAGCACACTGCTCAAAATACTTGCAGGCGTTCGCACCGCTACTCGCGGACAGGTTTCTGCGCCTAAAGACACCGTCATTGCCTATCTTCCCCAGCACTTGATGACGGAAGACGGACGCACCGTTTTTGAAGAAACAGCGCAAGCCTTTGCCCACCTTCACGAGATGGAGGCGCAAATTGACGCACTCAACAAAGAATTGGCGGAGCGCACCGATTACGAGAGCGACTCTTACATGGAACTCATCGAAAAAGTGGCTACGATGAGCGAGAAATTCTATGCCATCGACATGACTCACTTCGAGGAAGACGTGGAAAAGACACTCCTCGGCCTTGGTTTTGAACGCAGCGATTTCAACCGCCAAACCAGCGAATTTTCTGGCGGATGGCGCATGCGCATTGAGTTGGCAAAACTCTTGCTCAAGAATCCCGACGTGCTCCTTCTCGACGAACCGACCAACCACTTGGACATTGAGTCCATCGGATGGTTAGAAGACTTCCTCATTAGTAATGGCAAGGCGGTAGTTGTAATCAGTCACGACCGTAAGTTTGTAGATAACATCACTACGCGTACCATTGAAGTCACCATGGGGCGAATCTACGACTACAAAGTGCCCTATACGCAATACCTCCAACTCCGTGCCGAGCGCCACGAACAGCAAATGAAGCAATGGGAAGAGCAGCAGAAGATGATTCAAGAAACTAAGGACTTCATCGAACGCTTCAAGGGTACATACTCTAAGACCTTCCAAGTGCAGAGTCGCGTGAAGATGTTGGAGAAACTCGAACTCGTCGAAGTGGATGAAGAAGACACGTCTCACCTTCGCCTAAAGTTCCCTCCTTCGCCCCGTTCGGGAAATTATCCTGTTACGATGGACGGTGTGGGTAAGGCGTTTGATGACAAGCGCATCTTCGCTAATGTCAACCTCATGATTGAGCGTGGCGACAAGGTGGCGTTCGTAGGGCGCAACGGTGAGGGTAAATCTACACTCGTCAAGTGTATCATGGGCGAACTTCAGCATGAAGGCACACTCACCCTGGGTCACAACGTGCAGATTGGTTATTTCGCACAAAATCAAGCATCACTCCTTGATGAAAATCTCACCGTTTTCCAAACCATTGATGACGTAGCCA
>CALCUV010000021.1 GCA_937906765.1 uncultured Prevotella sp. | reverse complement strand
CGCCGCGAAATGAATCAGATTCGCGACTTGGTGAAGAAGTACGACCTTTACCTCTTCTCCGACGAGGTGTATCGTGAATTTATCTATACAGGTTCCCCCTATATCTCTGCTTGCCACCTTGAAGGTATTGAGAACAACGTAGTGCTCATTGACTCCGTTTCAAAACGCTATAGCGAGTGTGGCATTCGCATTGGCGCATTGATTACGAAGAACGAAGAGGTTAGAAATGCTGTTATGAAATTCTGCCAGGCACGTTTGAGTCCTCCGCTTATCGGACAACTCATCGCTGAAGCCTCGTTGGATGCTACGCCTGAATATAGTCGCGAAATTTATGACGAATACGTAGAACGCCGTAAGTGCTTGATTGACGGATTAAACCGCATACCTGGGGTTTATTCTCCAATACCTATGGGCGCTTTCTATACAGTAGCCAAACTTCCAGTAGACGATGCGGAAAAGTTCTGCGAATGGTGCCTCACAGATTTTGAATACGAAGGACAAACAGTCATGATGGCACCTGCGGCTGGTTTCTATACAACACCAGGTGCTGGAGTTAACCAAGTGCGTATTGCTTACGTACTTAAGAAAGAAGACCTCATGAATGCCCTTGTTGTATTGTGCAAAGCTCTTGAGGCTTATCCAGGAAGAACTAACGCCTAAATTCAGTAAAGAAAAAAGGAGAAAGGAAATAGGAGCAAAAATGCTGACGAATAAAAGTTTGTGCAACCACTTCCTCTCTCCTTTTTTCATTTATTATTCGCCTCAATCTTCACTATCTTATCAAACACAGGGAACGAACACACTTCACCTTTCCTTCGTTAAAACGAATCTCTCGCCACTATGTACTTTCTAGCCAAACGTTTCTTTCGTGGACATACCAACACTAGACGAGGAGCATCTAAACCTGCCATACGTGTTGCTATTTGCGGCATTGCCTTAGGCCTTGCCGTTATGTTGTTGTCCGTAGGTGTGTTGGCGGGATTCAAAGAAGAACTGACGAAAAAGATTACAGGATTTGCCGCTGAAATTGAAGTGCTCAATCTTGCAACACTCCAATTACCTGACACACATCCCATTAGTCTTCCTCCTTATGTTGAAGAAAAAATCCAGAACATTGAGAATGTAACTCACCTACAAAAGGTCGCGCTTAAAATTGGAGTTTTAAAAACGGGAAAACACTTTAAACCCATACACCTGAAAGGGATTGATGAAGCATACAACACAACTTACCTTAGCGAAGCACTCATTGAGGGCAGACTTCCCGTGTTATCCCCTGATTCCGCAACGAATGAAATTGTGCTTTCAAGGCGTATAGCCAACACACTTGACTTAAAAGTGGGCGAACGCATCTATGCCTATTTCTTTGAAGACAATATCAAGATGCGACGTATGCATATCGTGGGCATCTATGACACTAACCTCAAACAATTTGACGAATCTACGGTTATCACTGACCGTTACACCGTGTGTAAACTCAATGGGTGGAGCAACAAAGAGTATAGCGAACTTGAACTAAACACAGCATCTTTCGACAAACTTGACCAGACGCTTCTGCAAGTAAGAGAAGCGCTTCAAGGGTTCCATAAAATTAGCGCTATTGCGGTTAACGAACATTACCCTCAGGTGTTTTCATGGCTCAACATCCTTAACACAAACGTATGGGTGGTCTTAGCGCTGATGCTTGGAGTAGCAGTTTTCACCGTAAGTAACGGTTTGCTCATTATCATGTTGGAACGCACACCCGCTATAGGAATTCTGAAGGCCATGGGGGCAACAGACGGGCAATTACGCGCAACATTCATCAAACTCGCTATGCTCATCACGGCAAGGGGAGTCTTGTTTGGAAATACCATTGCCCTAACGTTGCTCATTCTTCAACAAAAATTTCATTTTGTGAAGTTAGACCCTGACCACTATTACGTGACCGAGGTTCACGTAGTAATCAATCCTTATATTATTGTGTTAATCAACGCCGTAACAGTGCTACTCATTTTTCTCTCGCTCTTTATCCCTACCCTGGTCCTTTCTAAAATCACACCCGTAAAGGCGATAAAGTTTGACTAAAATTTGGGACATCCAGAAAAAAAAACTAACTTTGCACTCGCAAAATCAGTTCGGGGTGTAGCGCAGTCCGGTTAGCGCACTTGGTTTGGGACCAAGGGGTCGCAGGTTCGAATCCTGTCTCCCCGACAAAGTAAAAGGCAAAACACGAAGTTCTAAACAGTGTTTTGCCTTTTATTATTTACATCTGATAACTGGAGAAAGGTTGCACACAACCTTACATCAAAGAAATTCTCACATGACATTCTTCGAAACATTACTATTGGCAGTTGCCTTAGCAATGGACTGTTTTGCAGTTAGTATCGCAAGCGGCATCTCGCTTAAGCGCCTGCAATGGTCCACCTTCTTAACCATGGCCTTCTTTTTCGGACTCTTCCAAGGAGGTATGCCCCTGATTGGATGGGGACTTACGTTATGTACAGCGGGAGTCACCGAAGCGTGGGACCATTGGATAGCATTCACATTGCTACTCTTCATTGGAGGCAAGATGATATACGAACACTTCACGGAAAACAACGATGCCCCTGCCCCATCCCCCACACATTTATTAATAATTCTCACATTGGCCATGGCCACAAGCATCGACGCCCTTGCTGTAGGTATTTCCTTCGCCTGCTTAGGCATTGACAATCTGAAAAGCATCATTTCCCCCGTCCTTATCATTGGCCTCGTGTCGTTTCTGTTTTCACTACTCGGAAGCATATTAGGAGCAACAATGGGAAAACGCCTTCGCCTAAACGCAGAACTATGGGGAGGCATCCTCCTTATTGGCATAGGCACCAAAATACTTATAGAGCACCTCGTTACCACGTAACAAGGTGCTTTTCTTTTGCTACTTCTGATCGACGAACAGCAATCGAGACACATCATAACCGCGTTTTTCGATGCGTTGGAGCAAATCCGTTAAAAGTTCCTTAGGCATTACGGGATGCCTATATAATATCCAGAGGAAATCACTATCACTACTTCCTACTACGGCATACATATAGTCACGCTCATCTAATTCAAGTACATAATAATCAGAATAAAACCAAAGAAAGAAACTAACGCGCATTCGCCCTGGATAATTTAACGAATCGGGAATTTTACCTTTCCCGTTCGAGGTGTAATGCTTCCCATTTTTAACCCCTTCGTTTTGAATGCGCAACTTACCATTCTTATCTAAGGAATAAGTCGTTCGCACATGCGTCATTCCTCGCTCAAAGCGATTCTCATAACGCGCAATTTCATACCACACTCCCATATATCTTGAAACGTCAAGCGCAGGAACTGTTGATATGTCAATAAAATCATCCTCTAATACATCGGTGGCGCTTCTCGTTTGTGAATAACAACACATAGGCAACAGTGCAAACAACGCCATTTTTAGGCGAAACCATAGTTTTTTCATAGTCTGTTAGTTTTATAAGGTTAACGGTTGAAGAGTTAGATTTTGGCGCAAATGTAAAGTGAAAACCACGCACAAAGACAAAAAAGATTCCTAAAAATCATTAATTTAGAAGTTTTTAAATTTATTGCAGAACAAAAAGGGCTTGACAAAACTAGTATTGTCAAGCCCTTTTTGTTCTTATCAATAATGCTTAAAGAAGGTGTATTTGCTAGCGGATTATCCCCTAGTGAAACACAATTTTTAAGTAATACGACCACCACAATTTAGCATTGAATTGTGTCCTATTAAGTGTTCTCCAAAAGCATATCTATTTTAGTAAAAACTAAGTCTCAAAGAGTTTAAATTAAGTCTCAAAGAGTTTTTACTAAGTGAGACTTAATTTTGATGCTATTAATCTACGTTTTGAGAAACCAATAATCCACGGTTATCTTCATTCATTTAATGTGAACCGTAAAAGGATTATTGCTCTTCTGTAGAGGTCCACTCCTCAGAATTCCAGGGTTGGTAGCGCTGGGTTAAGGCTTCGCTATCTGTATATTTATTGTGAAGTTGTGGAGAACCTGCTAGGATATTTTCAAGTTCAAAAGAAACCACCTCAACTCGAGGCGAGATGTATGTTTTACTCATGCGTCTGCTTATCTTCTAAATTATCTAACAATCATCTTCTTGCCGTTAACGATGTAAACACCTTGTTTCAAAAGGTTTACGTCTGTAACGTTTATACATTTACCATGTAGGTCAAAGATTCCTTTTTGAAGGGGGCGATGAGCAACGTTTGTGATTCCCGTCGTGGTAATATCTTGCAAGGAAAAACCACGTACACCCATTGCTTTGGGAACTGCCAAATATGCTTTATTGGCTGCAATATAGAAAGCGCCTCCATCTGCTGCTCCCCAGTAAAATCCGAGTCCGTCAGTAGCATCATTTGCAAGTTTGTAGTAGAGGACATCACCCTCAGCGGTTGTTTCTCCATCTACTAAGAGTCCTGTAAGCATATTTTCGGCGGGTGCAACGAGGTCAGTCTGAGTTGTATTATAACGATACACACCTTGCTCCCCACGAAGCAACAATCCCGTTTCTGCGGGAACCACATCGCCAGCAACGTAACAATAATCTATTGATAACGACTGACCATCCACGGCTGTGATGATGCCTCCTTCAACTCCTTCAGGCATTATGAATGCATGATTAGTGAAATATGTGGCGTAACCTACGGAGCTTATTGAAAATTTAGGGAGTTCTTCCACATATCGAAATAAAGAAATATCTCCATGATGCCCCTTTGTGTAGCAAGAGAATGTGGTTGAACCATTGTATTTAAGGTACCTACTTAAATCAGAAGTTCTTTGAAATTCAATAGTTGCTATCCCTAAATCCGTAATACTAATTTTTACGCTAGAGGAATTTTGCTTTTGTTTTATAAAATTTAAATTATTTCCGCTTGGACTATTTAAAAATGAATCACCAAAACTCAGCGCATAAGAATCTTGCTTGCTCCCTGTAACGATTTCTAATTGTTGGATTGGGAGTTGTAAGTCTGAGATAATTGTTTTAGCATCATCTGCAAATGTAATGTTAGTTTGACCACGACCACGTCCAGACTGTTCTGTGCTCATGGCAAGTGAATAATCTCTACTAACAATTATAACCTTCGCACCGACCTCTAAGTCATCAACAGAAGTCACTAATACATACTTGCCACCAGCAAAAATCTCCGCAACACTCAAAAGGAGCATTGCGAAGATAGAAACAAGGTGTTTAAACATTTGTGGGGAAATCATTTTCTTTTATTACAACTATTATGAGTTAATTATATGCCACAATTATATTACGCTGGAAAGAACTTCCTGCCAATGATTGTTTACTCTATCAACTTCTTGACCGATTTGTTGAATTGCTTAATGTTCTTTTCACTACTTCGGGTGAACTCAGTGTTCATATCCATAAGATGCTGAGGCAACTCATTAAACTGATCTGAAAAGACTTGAAGAAGATTTAGGCGACGTGGGGGCGCGGAAGGATTAACAACCATAAGAATGCCCTTAGGATGGATTTCTACATCAATTTCAGTGTCAGTTAATAGGGGGTCACCATCTACATGAACAGGTGCCTTGCTCAAACGTTTAATATGTGCCTTGCGTGCTTTAAATGTTTTCACACGACTGTTCGTAGTCAGTGTGCCATTAAAGAGTTGGAGAGCCAACTGGGGTGCTTCAATGGCAGAGAAAGGTTCGAGGACGGTAATGTCCATGAGTCCGTCGCTCATCGTTGCGGCAGGAGCGATGAAGGCATTGTTGCCATATTGCGAGGCATTGGCACAAGCAATCACGAAGGCACGTTGCTCTATCTGCTGATCGTCAAGGGTTAGCGTATAAGTATCGGGTTTATAGGTGAGGGTTTCACGAAGGGTGTTTTCAATGTAAGAAAGCAAACCGCGCTTCCCACTATTAGCAAACTTCATGCTTACAAAAGCATCGAATCCCATACCGCATGTGCAGAAGAAGGGCAGATTGTTCATCGTGCCATAATCGAGGGACTTAATACATGCCTCATTAATCATTTGGATAGCACCTTCAGGGTCCATGGGTAACTGCAGATGGCGCGCCAATCCGTTACCACTACCACAAGGAATGATACCCAAGGCCGTCTGTGTATGAATCAGCGCACGAGCAACTTCGTTAACCGTTCCGTCTCCACCAACTGCCACTACGATATCCGTCCCTTTCTCAACGGCTTCGCGAGCCAACACTTCTGCATGTCCAGCATATTCCGTGTAACGAACTTGATAACTGAACTTGCTGACGTCTATTTTCTTGCCAATGATTTGGCGGACATATAATTTCTTGTCGGTGCCCGACTTTGGGTTTATGATGAAAAGAATAGTGCGCATAGCGGTGATAATGATAAGAAGTTGGACACATGAAAATAAATCTAAGCGATGCCTAAATGAGTTTCCAATCTGTTACAAAGTTAGTTATTTCCTCTCATTTCTCACTTATTTGAAACGCAAAAAAGAAAAACTTGCACAAAGTGGACATTTCTGCGTAATTTATGTTTAGATTTTTTGATATATATGACCCTAATCAAATGAAAATTTGTAATTTTGCCGAAAATTTGGTATTCCGTAGATAGAAAGAAAGTATGAATTCTTCATATTTATGGTATCAGCTAACATTACACAGAAACAAAATCTTTTATTATGGGTTTACTTCAAGAAAGATTGGCGCAATATACGCTTCCTCAAGAATTGATGGCGCAGGGAATGTATCCTTACTTCCGCGAAATCGATGGTAAACAAGGCACCGAAGTAGAAATGGGCGGACATCACGTATTGATGTTCGGTTCAAATGCTTATACAGGACTTCCTGGTGACGAACGCATCATCAAGGCTGCTAAAGATGCCTTGGACAAATACGGTTCTGGTTGCGCAGGTAGTCGTTTCTTGAACGGTACTCTTGACCTCCACGTTGTACTTGAAAAGGAAATTGCCAAGTTTATAGGTAAGGACGAAGCATTATGCTTCTCTACAGGTTTCACTGTAAACTCTGGTGTAATTGCATGTCTTTGCGGTCGTAACGACTATATTATTTGTGACGATCGTGACCATGCTTCAATTATTGATGGTCGCCGTCTGTCAATGGCAAAGCAGTTGAAGTTTAAGCACAACGACATGGCTGACCTCGAAAAGCAGTTACAGCGTTGTGAACCTGACGCGGTAAAATTGATTATCGTAGATGGTGTCTTCTCTATGGAAGGCGACCTTTGCAACTTGCCTGAAATTGTGCGCTTAAAGAAGAAGTATAACGCAACAATTATGGTTGACGAAGCACATGGTGTAGGTGTGTTCGGTCGTGATGGTCGTGGCGTTTGTGACCACTTTGGTTTGACCGACGAAGTTGACCTCATTATGGGTACCTTCTCAAAGTCACTCGCAAGTATCGGTGGTTTCATCACTGCTGATAGCACAATTATCAACTGGATTCGCCACACATGTCGCACATATATATTCTCTGCGTCAAACACTCCTGCAGCAACAGCTGCTGCATTAGAAGCGTTGCACATCATTCAGTCAGAACCTGAACGCATTGCCGCTCTTTGGGACGTAACTAACTACGCATTGGTGAAGTTCCGCGAAGCTGGTTTCGAAATTGGTGACACAGAAAGTCCCATCATTCCCCTTTACGTTCGCGACCCTGAAAAGACATTTGCAGCAACAATGATGGCATTCAAAGAAGGTGTGTTCATCAACCCCGTAATTCCTCCTGCTTGTGCACCTCAAGACACATTGGTACGTGTAGCATTGATGGCAACACATACAAAAGAACAGGTTGACTTCGCTGTAGAAAAACTTTCTAAGGTATTCAGAGAACTTGGTGTCATCAAGTAATAAATAATGAAATAAGAAACTGAGGGTTTGCCAACTATTAGTTTTGGCAAACCCTCAGTTTTTCATATAAAGAAACACATAACATGAAAAGCTGAAACTAAATCTTTAATTACGCGCATTGAATCTTAAAGAATTTGAATTTAGTTTCTAATTGTGTTCACCTTTTAAGGTTGTCATAAACCAAGATTATTGAAAGTTCAAAATCTGAAATTAATAAAGACTAAAAATCCGTAAACCTTATAGAAGATTTACGGATTTTTCAACACTATTATTGCATGCTACCACCGACAATATCAAGGAGTTCGGCGGTAATGGCAGATTGACGCGTCTTGTTGTATTGCAACTGGAGCGAACGGAGTAACTCGTCGGCATTATCGGTTGCCACTTGCATCGCTACTACACGTGCGGCATGTTCTGAAGCAAGTGAATCAAGCAAAGCAGCAAACAGCGAAAGGTTAATAACCTTGGGCAACAATCGCTCAAATATCACTTCAGAGGAGGGTTCTACAATATAGAAGTTATCCCCACCCTTAGCATCTGAAGGTAAACTCAGTGGCAAAAACTGTTCATATCGCAACACCTGATGCGCAGTACTTTGTGCATGGTGATAAATCAGATGACAGGCATCTATTTCCTTTGCGTCATAACTTGCCATGAGTCGCTCAGCGAGTTGCTTCACACCACCATAATTAGGATGGTCAAGCAGAGCACAATAACTTTCGTCGGGTGTAAACCCCATGCGACGCACAGCATCAAGTCCCTTACGTCCAATAGCATAAACTTGCGAGATTTCAATACCTTGAGCACGGAGTTCACTGACCTTTGCCGTAAAACTTTTGATAGCATTGTTATTAAAACCTCCACACAAACTTGAGTTAGAGGTAAACAACACTAATGCCACCTTAGTTACTGGACGAGGAGTTACATAAGGAACATACTCTGCAGCATCACTTACAAAGGCGCGAAAAATACGGGCAATCTGCTCTTCGTAGGGACGCATTTGCTCAATGCGCTGCTGAGCATGGTGGAGTTTGGAACTCGCCACCATCTTCATCGCACTCGTAATCTTGCGCGTACTTTGTACCGAAGCGATTCTATTTTTTACTTCTTTAAGACTGGGCATAATATAAGGTTGTTGTGATTATGAGATTATGAGGTGATGAGGTTCTAAGGCTCTGAGGTTCTGAAGTCCATTCAGATGGTAGTTGTACCCTGTTCTCTGTCAGTTGTACTCTCCCCCTGCCTTATAACCTAAAACCTACAACCTTAATTAAACTGTGCAGTCAAATCAGTAGCGACTTTCTCAATACGCTTTGAGATTTCATCATCTAACTTACCTTCAGCAAGGGGACGAAGAATCGTATCTTGATGATTTGTACGTAAGATTTGAAGATACTGTTCTTGGAATTCGTTAACCTTATCCAAAGGCACGTTCTTCAACAAACCGCGCGTACCGCAATAAAGAATTGCTACCTGCTCTTCAACGGGCATTGGACTATACTGCTTCTGAATGAGAAGTTGGTTGTTCTTACGTCCACGGTCAATAGTCATTGCTGTTACAGCGTCCATATCGCTTGAGAACTTAGCAAATGCCTCCAATTCACGATACTGTGCTTGGTCAATCTTCAATGTACCAGCAATCTTCTTCATTGACTTAATCTGCGCTGCACCACCCACACGACTCACAGAGATACCAACGTCAATCGCAGGGCGGAACCCCTGATTAAAGAGATTTGTGTCGAGGTAAATCTGTCCGTCGGTAATTGAAATTACGTTAGTTGGGATATACGCAGAAACGTCACCTGCTTGCGTTTCAATGATTGGCAAAGCCGTAAGTG
>CALCUV010000020.1 GCA_937906765.1 uncultured Prevotella sp. | reverse complement strand
GTCAGCATTCTTAATTCTGCGGTCGCGGTTGTGATAATTTCCCGCCACACTTTTCTTAAGATTCGCCGAACGCTTGTTCTCGAGCGTGTAAAACGAGAATCCGTGCAACACGCCCCCCGTAGCGGTGCCACTGACCACTTCATTCTCCGTGGTTTCAAAGTTCTTGGGACTGAGGTCAAAGTAAACATCTTCTCCCAACTCCAAAGGGGTGGTCGAAGGAACGAGCAACGAACTCTTCGGAAGGTTGACAACTTGCCATGATTCGGGAATAAATTCCTCTACCTTTTGGCTATTGGTCACTTCGTTAGGATTCACACGCACATTTACTTCCACCTTGGCATCAAGGCGACGCAACTTTATGCTTCCTTGTGGCAAACGTATGTCTCCGTCAGTTGTGATGGAGACTCCGTCCTGACTGCCCGTCATCATGAAGTAACCGGCATTTCGGTCGGGAATTTCCTGATTGAGCGACACAACCAACTCCTGAAGTTCTTCGCGGTTGCGCACCAATCCCAAGCGTTCTTCTGAGATGTTCAAGAAGTCAAGGTCGATATTGGCAATCAAAACGATTTCAGCCTCTGCCGAAACGCTGGGCACCTTCATGTGAAGCGTTCCAGTTGTTTTACTGGGCGTGTTGTTCGGTCCGACATTATTGACGGTCCAATATTCATCTTGCGCCGTATTTCCAAGGTCATCCGCACCGAAATAGTGACCATAAATCTTGTTACCGTTGGCAAAGACATAGACATACACGTTGCGCACCATGCTCTCGTAATGATAGTCATAAGTGGAGCGCGTTTTTATCGAAATCGTGTCATTACTTGTTGTGCCAAACTGAAGTGTTGCCTTGACCGTTCCTCCCACAAAAGTCTGTTGTGCCAATTCATCATCGGCACAACCTACTGCGAGCAAAGTCCACGCCATTATAAATGCGTGGAGCAGTCGTCTCATATTGAAGAAAGTATATTTACGTGTCATTGTTTAGTCAAAGGTTACGTCACCATTTACTTTATCCCAGTCCAGTACTTCAAAATCAATGTTCCCCGTCTTCTGGTTGTAAGACACATTCACCACTGTCTCGACAAAATCATTTCTGCGAATTGCTGTTAAGGGAGAGGCAATACCGGTGGTAGGGTTCACGATATTAATAGGCACTGTGACGGTGCGCGAAACGCTCCCTGCTTCGGATTGTTTCACCACTCTGTAAAGCGTAAAGTTTCGGCGATTCTGATTACTTGATGAATTGTGCCCCACAACAGAAGAACCATTTACCGAAAGGTAATAGTAGGAATTCGTAGAGCGGAAGCGCAAATTACTACCACTTGTAGATGCCGAAAAATAATCTGAAGAACCAGGATTCACCACCAAGGGCACTCGTGACGAACTTACATTCGAACTCTGCATAAAATATCCCGTCGCACCCATTGACTCGATGCGATAGTAATTATAGTAGGCATTGGTCTTTGTGAACTTCCACACATAATTGTGGTTCAGTTCATTATTAGTGAGATAACTGCTGCCTGCGCCCACACTATTGCCATTGGCATAGAGATACCTACCCGCATTGGAGTTATACATAATGTACATCTCGCCATCCTTAATGTCTGCCAACGTCGTAATCGCCTTGTTTTCCACCACGTATTTCTCCACGTCTCCCCCCGTGTATTTCAGCCCCAAGGAATAATTGTAGGTGCCGCCGTCACTTTCCAGGAGGTAAGTGTCAAAGATGGTGGTTTCGCTCACGCTGCCGTCGTCCGTAATTTTCGGAATTTGCATATTGGGGACAAAGGGAGTCACGGCTCCTGCTGAGGTGGCAACGGGAGCAACTTCTGCCACTCCCCCTTCGGTAAACAGATTTACCGACCTACAGGTAAAGCGCGTGGGGAAGGTTAATGACGTTACGGTCAAGTCGCCTTCAGCGCTTTGGTTGCGCACATTGATGCGAAGTCGGGCGTAGGTGCGCTTCAACTCTCCGCTGACCGTGTTTTCACCAGGGTTTAATCGCACTTGTTGTTTCAACGAGAGCGGATAAACCGAAGTCACGTTGCAGATGTTGTCGCTCGAAGCGTTCAACAGAGGGGGCGACAAGACGGTGGATGAAGTCATATTCGCCAATGCACCCGTCAATGCGCCATGATTGCCATAGTTGGCCACGGCATAAAGTTCGTAAGTCTTGCTATAGTCCAGATTGACAAACTCCACCTCTGCCTCAGTGTTGTTGTTTCGAAAGCGAGCATCGTCCTCTTCAAGCGTTATGAAGGAAATAACGCGCCCACTCTCCACCAAGCACACCATGAGGCGATACATGCGTTGCCCATCCA
>CALCUV010000019.1 GCA_937906765.1 uncultured Prevotella sp. | reverse complement strand
GTTAATCTCGGTGCCCACCATCTGCTGCATAAAGAGCGAGCCACCCATGATGGCGCAGTTTACAGCGATAAGGGGCAAGAAGATACCGAGTGAAGCATAGAGTGAGGGTGAGAAGCGCTCAACAATCATTTCTACGAGCTGCACAATACCGGCGATGACACCGATAAAGAGGATGAACGCCAAGAAGGAGAGGTCAACGCCTTCAACGAGACAGTTAGGACCTAACACTTGTGTCTGCAACAAGTAGTTGACGGGAACGGTTACGAGCAATACAAAGATTACCGCAAGACCGAGACCGAACGCTGTCTTTACAGTCTTCGCCACTGCAAGGTAAGAGCACATACCCAAGAAGAAGGCGAAAATCATGTTGTCCACAAAAATGGAGCGGACGAACAAACTTAACATATGTTCCATATTCGTTGTTTCTTATTTATGGGTTTGTGAATTACTTCTTATCATTAATCGCACGAGTTGCCCAGATGATGCAACCTACGATAATCAATGCCATTGCGGGCATAGTCATCATACCGTTATTGGCGTATCCCCATTCGTAGCATACATCGGGAATTACCTGAATGCCGAGGAGTGTGCCAGCACCAAAGAGTTCGCGAACAAAACCTACAGCAACCAAAATCCAAGCGTAACCAAGACCACTACCTACACCATCAAGGAATGAAGGCCAAGGACCATTCTGCATTGCGAATGCTTCAAGACGACCCATGAGGATACAGTTGGTAATAATCAAACCGACATATACCGAGAGTTGTACGCTTACATCATAAGCAAATGCCTTAAGCACCTGGCTTACGAGTGTTACGAGGGTAGCAACAACTACGAGCTGTACGATGATACGAATACGATTGGGAACAGTCTTACGCAACAATGAGATAATCACGTTTGCAAAAGCAGTAATCACCGTTACAGAGAGACCCATCACGATGGCGGGTTCCAACTGAACTGTTACAGCAAGCGCAGAACAGATACCCAATACCTGAACCGTCACAGGATTGTTGAGGTTCAACGGACCTGAGAATATTTCTTTATTCTCCTTTGAAAATAATTTACTCATATTCTAATTCGTTGCTTACTTGTTAAGATTAAAGAAATTCACATACTGCTGGAGACCATCGTTTACCATAGCAGCAACACCGTTACAAGTGAGTGTTGCACCTGTGATACCATCAACTTCAACAGCGTCGTTTGCTACCTTACCTGCCTTAACTACGGTGAGGGCTACGTTTTCAGCATCGCCTTCAGCAAAAACAGACTTGCCGTCAAACTTCTTCTGGAACTTTTCTTCGGCGATTACCGAACCGAGACCTGCTGTTTCAGATTCGTGTGACATATACACGCCAAACACTGTCTGGAAGTCTTCATTCAATGCGATGTAACCCCAAAGACCGCCCCAAAGTCCCTTACCCGTTACGGGGAACACGTACTTCTTAGCGCCATCTACTTCACAAACGTAAACGACCAAGTCGCTCTTTGCATCGAAACCGCCCTTCTCAGCCTTTACGCTACCATCTTCATTGATGATGAGGTCGCTCTTTACGAGGGCTTCGTAGGTAGTTTCAATATTATCCTTCTCAAGACCGCGCTGGTTGAGCGCTGCAAGAATCTGCTTCTTCTTATCGAGTTCCACATTCTTATCCTGTGTGGGCTTAAGAACAGAGGAAACGAAAGCAAGGAGGAATGCCACAATGATTACCATCACCGCAGCATATCCAATTGTATATCCATTACTATTTGTATTCATTGCCGTTTACTTCTTAACGCGGTTGAGACGCTTATTAATATTACGCTGTACGAAGATGTAGTCAATCAATGGTGCGAACATATTCATTAAGAGAATAGCAAGCATCATACCTTCGGGATAACCGGGGTTCAAAACACGTACTGTG
>CALCUV010000018.1 GCA_937906765.1 uncultured Prevotella sp. | reverse complement strand
GGGGCTTTGCATGAAGCGCCTGACGCGGACAGAGGGCGAAGCAATTGCGGATAAAACTGTTGTAAGTGGAACTCTGTGTGCCGCGAAGTATTTGGTCGCCTCCGTAACGCTCATCGCAGAACAAGGGATGCCCTATGTGTTTCATGTGAGCGCGAATTTGGTGGGTGCGTCCGGTTTCTAAGCGACACTCAACGAGAGTTACGTAGCCGAAACGCTCCATCACGCGGTAATGAGTCACTGCATGTTTCCCGATTCCGGAATCTGGTGGGAACACAGCCATTTGCATTCTGTCCTTAGGGTGACGTGCGATGTTTCCTTCGATACGCCCTTCGTTTTCTTGGAAATTACTCCACACGAGAGCGTTATATTGTCGGCGCGTGGTCTTGTTAAAGAATTGCCAACCGAGATGTGTTTTCGCGTCGGGCGTTTTTGCTACGACGAGCAAGCCAGATGTGTCTTTGTCAATGCGATGTATGAGACCGACTCCGGGATCGTTGGGGTCGTAATTGGGATTGTCGCGCAAGTGCCAGGCAATGGCGTTGACAAGAGTGCCTGTATAGTTTCCGCAGCCAGGATGTACGACGAGTCCTGCGGGTTTGTTGATGACCAATAAGTCATCGTCTTCATAAACTACCTCAAGGGGTATGTCCTCGGGCAGAATGAGATTTTCGTAACGCGGACGGTCGAGCAAGAGTGTGACCACATCGTTGGGCTTCACTCGGTAATTGCTCTTTACGGGAGTGCCATTGACGTGAATAAATCCCGATTTCGCCGCCGCCTGAATGCGATTGCGCGACGTGTCAGGCATTAAGTTCATCAAGAATTTGTCAATGCGCAACAACTCTTGACCTTTGTCGGCAACAGCTCGGAAATGCTCGTAAAGCCCTCCGTTTTCGCCTTCATCATCTCCCTCTTCGGCGTCCAAAAGTGGTACTTCAAGCTCTATATCTTCGTCTTTAAGAATCGTCATATACTTACCTAAATTGAATCTTCGAGTTCGATGAAAAATTCTTCGTCCTCAGTGAAATCTTCAAACCCCTCTTCTTCATCATCAGCAGAAGGATCGATGGAACCTCCTCGGCCTACGACGAGCGTAACTACCTCATCCACGGGAATGCGTTGGAAAGCATTTACTTCAACTCCCTTTACCTTGATGGCATAAAGCCAATCGGGGTCACCATCAATAAAATCAAACTTAATGTATGAGAATCCCAAGGTGCGCAAACGCGCTTCGGCCTCGCGGGCAGAGGTGTTGTTGGCCAAGTCAGGGATTGTCACAGGACGTGCTCCCTTACCGTTGATGGTGAACGTAATGGTGCGCCCTGACTTTACGTGTTTGCCAGGAGCAATAGATTGTTCCAACAAAACGTAAGGCGGTTTTGACGTAACATATCCTGTGTCGGTCACCATGCCTTTCAACTCGAGCGCCTCCAGTTTCATCAAGGCGCTTTCAAGTTTCATACCGCGCAAATCGGGAACCTCAATGCTTTCGCCGTGTCGTGTATAACCGCTGAGGAAATACATAGTTCCGATAATGAGTGCCGTAACGATAACACCCATCGCAAGAAGATTGCCCCATACAACAGGAGACAAGAATTTTTTGAGTATTTTTTTTGTGTCCATCTCTTAATGTGTTTGTCTTTGGGCAAAGTTAAAATAAAAAAATGAGAGAAGTAAGATTTCTAAGAAAAACCTACTTCTCTCATTATGCTTTAAACCTCGTCGCATGTAGTCTCTCGACTACGCAGAGATTTACTTCTTGCCGTGAACTTCGTCAGATACGGTCAACTTTTTGCGGCCCTTTGCGCGGCGAGCTGCCAAAACGCGACGACCATTTGCTGTCAGCATGCGCTGACGGAAACCATGCTTGTTGTTTCTCTTGCGGTTGTGAGGTTGGAATGTTCTTTTCATTGTCTTATATTATTTTCTTGTTAATCAAGGGTTGTGGGTTTTCGGGGTGCAAAGTTAGAAATAATTTTTTACCCTGCAAAATATTAACCGTCTTTTTTAATTGTCAGCGAGATAAAGTCCTAAGAGAATATAGATTATCGAGAGAATTTAGAATCTTTATATGATGCTGGAGAGCACGTCCATCCTGAATGGTAGTTGTACTCTGTACTCTGTTAGTTGTACCCTATCAGTTGTACTCTGTACTCTGTTATCTGTACTCTCTCTTATTGTCCTGAGAAGCGCTTTACTTGTTCGGCAATGAGTTCGGCATCGTCGAAGTAGTTAATCTTCATGGCGCGACGCACATCGTCAAGTGTTGCTGCGGCAACCTCACGTGCGTCTTCACAACCGCGCTTGAGCATGTCGTAAATGGCGGGGATGTCCTTTTGGAACTCTAAGCGGCGCTGGCGGATGGGTTCAAGTGTTTCGTTAAGGATGCTTTCGAGGAAGCGTTTGCACTTCACGTCGCCGAGTCCGCCACGTGTGTAGTGTTCCTTGAGTTCGTTGAGGTTGGCATAGTCCTTCCAGTAGCGGTCGAAGTGTTCGTCGGTGCAGAAAGCGTCGAGGTACGTAAACACAGCGTTACCTTCTACGTGCCCAGGGTCACTTACATTTACGTGTAAGGGGTCGGTGTACATCGACATGACCTTCTTGCGCATTTCGTCGGCAGTTTCTGAGAGGTAAATGCAGTTGCCCAACGACTTAGACATTTTTGCCTTACCGTCAGTGCCAGGGAGGCGGAGACAAGCCGCATTTTCGGGAAGCATAATCTGAGGTTCTACGAGCGTATCGCCATAGATGTGGTTGAAACGGCGTACGATTTCTGTCGCCTGCTCAATCATGGGGCGTTGGTCCTCACCTGCGGGAACAGTTGTCGCACGGAAGGCAGCGATGTCGGCAGCCTGTGATACGGGATAGGTGAAGAAACCTACGGGGATTGAACTTTCAAAACCGCGCATCGCAATTTCGGTCTTCACCGTGGGGTTGCGCTGCAAGCGACTCACGCTTACGAGGTCCATGAAGTAGAACGAAAGTTCGCAGAGTTCAGGAATTTGACTCTGAATGAAGAGTGTTACCTTTTCAGGGTCAAGTCCGCACGCCAAATAGTCGAGTGCCACTTCAATAACATTCTGACGCACCTTTTCGGGATTGTCAATGTTGTCCGTGAGTGCCTGAGCGTCGGCGATAAATACGAACATCTTCTTGAAGTCACCCTCATTCTGAAGTTCAACTCGGCGACGGAGTGAACCTACAAAGTGACCAATATGAAGGCGTCCAGTTGGGCGGTCGCCTGTTAGGATAATCTTTTCGTTTGCCATATTCTTGTGGAGTGTTTTTACGGATTCAGAAGGGTGCCTATTTCGTATAGGCGCCTATGAGTGTGCAAAATTACGAAATTTTAATCACATTGCAAAGCGTAAATCCATCATAGAAAAAACTCTCTCAGATAGTGTTGAAATTATTAGTGCGTTAATTTAAATTATTAGTGACTTAGTGCGCACTATTAGTAATTTATTTTTGACTATTTAAGATAGGGTTTTAAATGGGTGTATAACTGAGGCGCAAATGCCAATCTTTGTTCTCTGAATGAGGGGATTTGATGGAAATAAAAAAGTATCCCTCCGATGCCGAAGGGATACTGAAACAACTGTGTTGGGTTTATGTATAAAAGTTAATGCAGACGTGGGAATTTTTGTGGCTTCCCTGCTTGGGGTGGAAGACTTCGGAGCCACCAGTACCATGACAT
>CALCUV010000017.1 GCA_937906765.1 uncultured Prevotella sp. | reverse complement strand
TCTAGATATATTTATATGTGTGATAATTGGGTTTGCTTTGGTGCGCGGATACCTCAATGGATTTATTAAGGAAGTGGCTTCGGCTGTGGGACTTCTGCTTGGGTTGTTAGTAGCTCTAACCTGCTACGAACAATTCGGCGAATACCTCAAGGTGGATGGCACCGAGGTGAATATGTTTACCAGCATCGTAGCATTCTTACTGTTGTGGATTGTCGTGCCTATCGTCTTCGGATTCTTAGCAAACTTATTGACCAAAGCCATTGACCACTCATCGATCAGCTTTGTGAATCGTTTGTTTGGAGGACTGGTAAGCGTTGTCAAATTTGTGGTACTCTTGAGTTGTGTGCTCAACGTAATGGCAGAATTACGCATTCTCAACGAGGAGCGTGTTGAAGGTTCATCACTCGCTGTGCCCGTGCAATCCATAACTCAGTTTGCAATTGAAAAAGCTCCTGAATATGCACCCAAGGTTCAGGAATTTGTGGATACTGTGTTTATAGAACGTTGAACGAGGAACGGTTAACGAGGAACGATTAATGGTTAACGAGGAACGAGGAACGATTAACGGTGAACGGGGAACGAAGAGGCTGGCGCGATGAAGTTCCGCATGGTTTTTCTCCTTTCTCCTTTCTCCTTTCACCTTTCTCCTTTCACCTTTAAAAAATATGAGTGACAAACGTAAACAAAATCAATTCGTCAGTGATGTGGCGGATAAGAAATACGAATACGGCTTCACCACTGACATCGAAACGGAAATCATTGACAAGGGACTCAATGAGGAGGTTATTCGCCTCATATCGGCGAAGAAGGAAGAACCCGAGTGGCTCTTGGATTACCGCCTCAAGGCTTTTCGTTATTGGCAGACTCTTGAGCAACCCGATTGGGCACATGTCAACCTCCCGCAGATAGATTATCAGGACCTTTCCTATTATGCCGACCCCACAAAGAAGCAGAAGGGCGAGGACAAGAAGGAGATTGACCCCGAACTCATGAAGACGTTTGACAAGTTGGGCATACCCTTGGAGGAACGCATGATGCTCGCAGGTGTGGCAGTAGATGCCGTGATGGACTCCGTGTCGGTGAAGACCACCTTTAAGGAAAAACTCCAAGAAAAAGGCATTATATTCTGCTCCATCAGCGAAGCCGTAAAGGAAAATCCCGACCTCGTGCGCAAGTATCTCGGCACGGTGGTGCCTTATCGCGACAACTTCTTCGCCGCGCTCAACAGCGCCGTCTTCTCCGACGGTTCGTTCGTCTATATTCCCAAGGGCGTGCGTTGCCCTATGGAACTCTCCACCTACTTCCGCATCAATGCGCAAGGCACAGGGCAGTTTGAACGCACGCTTATCGTGTGCGACGAAGGCGCTTACGTATCTTACCTCGAAGGTTGCACAGCGCCCCAGCGCGATGAGAATCAGTTGCACGCCGCTATCGTGGAAATCGTCGTAGAGCAGGATGCCGAAGTAAAGTATTCCACCGTGCAAAACTGGTATCCCGGAGATGCCGAAGGCAAAGGCGGAGTCTATAACCTCGTCACGAAGCGCGGACACTTGCGTGGGGCGAATGCCAAACTTTCTTGGACGCAGGTTGAAACGGGTTCTGCCGTCACGTGGAAATATCCCTCCTGTGTGCTCTCGGGCGACAATTCGCAGGCGGAGTTCTACAGTGTGGCGGTCACGAACAACTATCAGGAGGCCGACACAGGCACAAAGATGATTCATATCGGCAAGAACACGCGCTCGCGTATAATAAGTAAAGGTATAT
>CALCUV010000016.1 GCA_937906765.1 uncultured Prevotella sp. | reverse complement strand
AATGGCAAGCCGAGATGTAGGGCGAACCTGTGTAGATGAACTCGCGATACACTTCGTCGGAGAAGAGGAAGAGGTCGTACTTCTTCACCAAGTCGCGAATCTGATTCATTTCGCGGCGTGTGTAAAGATACCCCGTGGGATTGTTGGGGTTGCAAATCAAAATGGCACGAGTGCGCTCATTGATAAGTTCTTCAAACTTTTCAACTTTAGGAAGTGCAAATCCTTCTTCAATAGTTGTTGCAATGGTGCGAATCTTTGCTCCTGCTGAAATAGCGAATGCCATGTAGTTGGCATAAGCAGGTTCGGGAACAATGATTTCATCCCCAGGATTTAAGCAAGAGAGAAACGCAAAAAGCACCGCCTCAGACCCTCCTGCAGTAATGATAATGTCATCGGCAGAAAGATGGATGTCAAACTTTTCATAGTAATGCGTGAGTTTCTCACGATAGCGCAAGAAACCCTGACTAGGACTATATTCCAAAAGTGTGCGGTCAATATTCTTGAGCACATCCAATCCTTCTTTGGGAGTGGGGAGGTCGGGCTGACCAATATTTAGGTGATAAACCTTAGTTCCACGACGTTTTGCCGCAGAAGCAAGGGGTGCTAATTTACGAATTGGTGATTCAGGCATATCAATGCCACGTTCAGATATTTTGGGCATAGTTTAAGTTGTTGAGTCTCCTTTGAAAGAGGCAAAATTGAGTGATTTTTGCCGTTTACTGGCATTCTGTTTGCAAAAGTAATATTTTTAATAAGAAATACAACGTCTTCAGTGTGAAAAAACCAAGTGAAATAGGGTTCAAATAAGTATTTTTGTTTTACTTTTGTGGAGCAATCTAATAAACCTTGAAGAGAAGAACAGGTGTTTTCAGTTTCTGCTCTTTCTTCAAAATCAAATAATGCCCTTAAATCCATGAAGAATATACGTGAAAATATGCGCTACCTTCAGTTGTTGGCAAAGGAATTTCCTAATGTCTCAGCTGTAACTTCTGAGATTATAAATTTGGAAGCCATCTTGCATCTTCCAAAATCTACGGAGCACTTTATGGCAGACATACATGGCGAGTATGAAGCGTTTCAGCACGTACTTCGCAATGCGTCGGGGAATATTAAGCGTAAGGTACACGAGATATTTAGCGAACAATTAGATGATGAAGAACTTAAGGAACTTTGTACGCTCATTTATTATCCAGAACAGAAGTTAGAATTGCTACATCGTTCAGGACGTAATATGCCTGAGTTCTATCAAAGCACCCTCCATCGCTTGATTGCTGTATGCCGTAATGTTTCTTCAAAATATACACGTTCAAAGGTGCGCAAAAGTTTACCCCGCGAATTTGCATATATTATTGAAGAATTGTTGCACGAATCTTCTGACCGTCATAACAAGCAGGCGTACTATAATATCATTATCCAAACAATAATAGGTACCAAGCGTGCTGACGCTTTTGTGACACAGTTGTGCTATCTCATTCAGCGCCTTGCAGTCGATCAGTTACACATTCTTGGTGATATTTTTGACCGTGGTCCAGGCGCGCATCTCATTATGGATATGTTGTGTAACTATCACAATTTAGACATAGAGTGGGGCAACCATGACATTCTTTGGATGGGTGCTGCGGCAGGTAATCCGGCGTGTGTGGCAACTGTGATTCGTCTTTCTTTGCGTTATGCAAACACGAAGACGTTGGAAGAAGGTTATGGCATTAACATGGTTCCTTTGGCAACCTTTGCCATGGAGACTTATGCCGATGACCCTTGCGAACGCTTCAAACCCTTTATTGAATTTACGGGCGAAGGTTCTCCGCGTGAAAAGACACAACGACTGATAGCTCAGATGCACAAGGCGATTGCTGTGATTCAGTTTAAACTTGAAGGGCAACTCTATCAAAATCATCCAGAATGGGGAATTTTGCATCGCAGTTTGTTGCAGCATGTGAACTTTGAGCGCGGCATCATTACGTATGAGGGCACAGAGCATCCCATGCTTGACACCTATTTCCCAACAATAGATGCTTCCGACCCTTTGCGATTGACGGAGGAAGAGCAAGATATTATGGACAGTTTGGTACGCTCCTTCTGCATTAGCGAACGCTTGCAACGCCACATGCAGTGTCTGCTAACGAATGGGGGTATGTTCTCCGTTTGTAATTCTAATTTGCTTTTCCATGCCTCACTCCCCTTGAACGCTGATGGAAGTTTGAGAGAAGTTGAGGTAATGGGACAGAAGTGTAAGGGTAAGGAACTCATGTCACGCATTGAGCAAATGGTTCGCCTTGCTTATGAAGAAGGAGCTGAGGAAGACGAAAAACGCTATGCTAAGGATTACTTCTGGTATCTGTGGTGTGGTCCCAATAGTCCGCTCTTTGATAAATCCAAAATGACGACTTTTGAGCGCTACTTTATTGCCGATAAGTCAGCACATACGGAGGAAAAGGGCGCATATTACAAGTTGCGTAACGAAGCTTCTGTGTGTGACAGTTTGTTGGATGAGTTTGAAGTTGTAGGCAAACATCGTCACATCATTAACGGTCACGTTCCAGTAAAGGTGGGTAAGGGAGAAAATCCTATTAAAGCAGACGGCAGATTAATGGTAATTGATGGTGGTTTTGCCAGAGCGTATCATTCTACTACGGGTATTGCTGGTTATACCCTTGTTTATCATAGTCGTGGTTTCCAACTTGTGCAGCATGCTCCCTTTAATTCAACAGAAGAAGCCGTACTTAATGGAACCGATATTCAGTCAACTACCGCCATTGTTGAAATCTCTGACCGTCGCGTTATGGTGGCAGATACAGACATTGGCAGAAATCTTCGCGAACAAGTAGCAGACCTCGAACGATTGCTCCGAGCTTATCGTAAGGGTTTAATAAAAGAAAATAATGATTGAGGTTGTGAGTTATAAGGTTTAGAGGTTATGAGGTCTAAAGGTTGCAGGAACTTTAGTTCTTAAGGTTATGAACTTACAAGGTCTTAAAATTTAAGGTATAGGTTTATAATGTTTAAAAAAATCTCCAACTCTCATTCACGTAGAACCTTCTACCAATCACTCATCACTCCTTTTTTTTTACTATAAAAAATGAAATCACTTAAAGAACTTTACCGCATTGGCTATGGTCCCTCATCTTCACACACAATGGGACCTCGTGCCGCGGCAGAACAATATCTATCTCGCCATCCCGAGGCAAAACGTTTTAAGGTTACGCTTTATGGTAGTCTTGCTGCTACGGGACGTGGTCACCTTACTGACTGGGCAATCCTTGATGTTATCGGAAAGGAGCGTTGTGAAATCAAATGGTGTGCAGAAATCGTGTTGCCTTACCATCCCAACGGCATGATGTTTCAGGCAATAAATGAATCTGGACAAGTTTATGACGAATGGGTAGTCTATAGTGTTGGTGGGGGAGCATTGGCTGAAGAAGGGCATAGTTCTAATCAGACACCTGATATATACGAACTCAACCATCTCAATGACATTATCAAATGGTGTGACGAGCGTGGATATTCCTATTGGCAGTTTGTAGAAGAATTTGAGGAATCTGACATCTGGGATTACCTCAATGAAGTGTGGAAAGTAATGCGTGCAGCAGTAGAGCGCGGTTTAGAAACAGAAGGTGTACTTCCTGGTGGATTAAATTTGCGCCGTAAGGCCCCACATTATTTTATTAAGGCGCAGGGTTACAGTGCAAACCTTCAAACACGTGGTTTAGTCTTTGCCTATGCCCTTGCAGTGACCGAGGAAAATGCCTCTGGCGGACGTATTGTTACGGCTCCCACGTGTGGTTCTTGCGGTGTCGTTCCTGCTGTGCTTTATCACATTCAGGAAAGTCGTAATTTCTCCACCAAACGCATTCTTCACGCCTTAGCAACCGCTGGTCTTGTTGGTAATATTGCAAAAACCTTAGCCTCTATTTCAGGTGCTGAGGCAGGGTGTCAAGCAGAAGTAGGAGTAGCCTGCGCAATGGCAGCCGCGGCGGCGAATTATATTTTTGGCGGTAGTCTTCAAACTACTGAGTATGCCGCAGAGATGGGATTGGAACACCATTTCGGTATGACGTGCGACCCCATCTGTGGACTCGTTCAGATTCCCTGTATAGAGCGTAATGCTCACGCAGCAGCTCGAGCGCTTGATGCAAATATTTATGCCACTTATGCCGAAGGACAACACCGAATTAGTTACGACAAGGCGGTGCAGGTTATGAAGAAGACGGGACACGATTTGCCTTCGCTTTATCGTGAAACCTCAGAGGGGGGACTTGCCGTGGAATACCACAAATAAGATTTCTACATCTCCAGATTCATAAACAGAACGAAGGAGGCGTCACCATTACGGGACGCCTCCTTTATTATATTTATAAATATGTGTGGTTTAGAACTTGAAGTCCAAGCTTACACCTACTACGTCGTTCTTACGAGTGTAGTTGCATGCAGTGCCGTTAGCATTTGTAAACTTGTGGTCATCATAGAATGAGTGCATGTAACCGATGTTCACCTTCAACTTTTCAGAGAACTTGTAAGCACCACCTACGCAAAGACCATAAGAATTGATGTTGAAGTTGGTGTCAGTCATGTCAGAATCAGCAAAACCATATTCAGTGCGCTGACCGCCGAGACCTACAGTCCACTTATCGTTGATATCCCATTCTGCACCAAGAGTGATTTCATAAGTGTCATCACTTACAGCTGTTGCAGAACCCTTAGCGTCCTTGTCGAAGTAATAGTTGAAACCAACCATCGCACGCACATTGTCAGTAATTTCATACTGACCACCAATTGTGAAGAGGGCGGGGATGTCAGAGCGAACTTTTTTACCATCTGCGTATGCGTCCATCAAGAGGTCAACGTTCGCGCTGTTCTTAGATTCGTTTTCCAAGTTAATCTTAGCACGGAATTCATATTTCGCACCGATGTTCAACTTACCCAACTTCAAGTTCGCACCAATGATGGGTTGGAAACCAAAAGCTTCTTGCTTGCAGTCCAAATTAAAATCAGTCTGCATCAAGTAAGCGCCTTGACCTGCTGTTTGAGCAGCTTCTGCATATTGTTGTGCCGCAGCTGCAGCTTGAGCTGCTTCAGTTGCCATTTCTGCTTGAGCATATTGTTGAGCTGCTTGAGCATATTGTTGAGCTGCATCAGCTGCTTGCTGAGACACTAAATTAAGGTAAGTGCTACCAGGAACTGCTGCACCATTAGCATATGCCATAATGTTTGAAATAGCTCCTTCGTAAGCACTGTTTGCCATGATGCCACGCACACCACCATAAACTGAGAAGTTATCTGTTACCTTGTAAGTAGCACCGAGTTGAAGACCAAATACATACTGTTCACCAGTAAGGTTCTGGTTAAATGAGTAACCTGCACCAACCTTAGCCAAGGAACCACCGATGAGTTCTTCAAACATAGGAAGACCTTGTTCAAACTCACACTTACCGCCACCACCTGCAACAGCAAAGTTAGCAGATACTGACCACTTGTCATTAATTACGTATGCAGCCTGAATAGAAGGAATAACGGGAGCAGTTGCCTTTCCTTCGAAATAACGTGATGTGCTGGGGTTGTTTACATTTGCACCATACAATGCATTTGAAACGTTCATCTGACGCTTCTGCATAGCAGCCTGCCAAGTAACACTGAGATGGAAACCCTGGGGCATGAATGCTACACCTGCGGGATTGGTGTAAACACCGTCAATACCAATAATAGCTTGACGTGAGGGGTTGCGAAGGAACGCAGCGTGCTGGTTTGTGTTTGTAAGAAGACCACCTGCAATGGCAGTTGAAGAAGCAGCAAGCGCTGCAAATGTCAATACGATTTTCTTCATTTGTAATTTAAGTGAATTGTTAAAAACCGTTGCAAAAGTACAATAACTCTTGCACAACCGCCAAATAATTGTGCAGTTTTTTGCGTTAAACTATCATTTTGTTATCAAAAAGTTACATTTTGATATGCACACTTGGCATTCGTATGTGCAATTTGGTTTAGTAAATAGTGAATTATGTCATACGTGTATTTGTTTTATTTTTCACTATACGTATGGTTCAATGTCCATTTATGATATGTTTGCCATCTTAAAAAAGTGACGAAAGATCAGATAATTATTGTTCTTGAAACTAAGTGTAACTTAATTGAAATTGTTTAAGACTTAGGATAAACTAATAGAGACTTAATTTTTAGCACAAGTAATAGAGTTGATTTCGTCAAAAAACAACTCGGATGATATAGTCATTTTGACTGTACCATCCGAGTTAATGTTGTTAAAGTATTTGTTTGTCGGAGTGTCTTCCAAATTTTAGATACTACGCAAATTGTTAGTGGCCTTCTCCTTATAATATATGTGTCGCAGAATTAATATCTTACCGTTACACATTTAATTTATACGTTGGTGAGTTATTTTACATATATCTTCTTGTCGTTTTGAATATAAATGCCTTTTTTAGTAATTGCATTTATTGTGCGACCACTGAGGTCGTAAATGGTGGTTGGTTGATTGAAACCGTTGAACTCAATCTCGTTAATCTCTGTTGAAGTTGAGTTATATGCTTGAAGCAATGCGTCGTAGAGTATTTGTAGTTTTTCTATTGCTGTACGTACGGCAGATAAGTCGGTGGAGTTGTTGACTATAAATTTCGCTTCATTGTTTGCTTCAAATGCGTCAAGCAATTGTTGCGTTGTTACCACTCCGGTGTTAGAATGAAGGGTTACTTCTGGAGTACATATAGTAAGGTCGAAATCCGACATAACAAAGCAATATTCTCCTTTTGGGGTTGCGTTTTTGCCATCTCCCCCTGACTTTGTTACGCTGAATCGGAAGAAACGATATGGAGATTTAGCAATGATTGGAGATGACGTCCATCTAATGTCCTTCGAATTTGGAAGGGGATTTTCTATATCGTCCTTGTCGAAGGTGTCAAGTAAAGTGTAGTCCTTGTTATCATTGCTAGCAGATACATTTATAGTATAGGGAAAAGGGCCTCTGTTGGCCTGATACGAAAAACTGAGGTATTTTAACTCATTGTCAATACCTGCGTCCACCATAAGAAAATGTTCTCCGCCTACTGCTTTATCCCATGCAGAATGGAAAAACGTGGTCATATCAGCATCAATAAGGTGAGCAATGTCGCCCTCTTTGGGTTCGGGAGCATTGGTGCTTAAATAGAACGTTCCTTTAGCGTCATTTGTCTGCAACTGGATTTCAGTAGGAGTAAAACTTATAGCGCCACACAGCGCTATAAGTTTTTCCATTTCTGATGTTAATTTGCTTAAATCATCTTTCGCTAAATCAACTGTTCCTTTAATTTTAATTTGGAACTTGATAATTGTTTTATCTGCGAAAGTCAATGTAGCAGGGTAGGAACCTTCTTGTCCTGAGATGACTATGTTTTGAAGATTACTGGTGTTAATTTTCAAATCGTTGCACGTTAAAGTCGCATCTTCTAGGTTACCACCAAAGATGAGTGTGAAGTCTGTAGTGCCTGTTTGTACGTCAATTGTAACGTTAGCACTATAGTCATTGTCTAAGTGGCGGTAAGCATACGTTGTTGAGTTTTGATTCACCTTAATGGGAATGATGTACTTATTCAAAAGATTCCATGCTTCATTTACAGTGCATCCATCGGGTTCACGTGTATAACTATCAGTATAACCAGCATCGCCCTTAGTTAGAGGAGTTGTGCTAACTTCTGTTTGCCCCACAGCATGCGTCTTACCATGTGCCCAGTTCCATTCAAAGAACTTATATTCACCATTGTTGCAATTATTGTCAAAGTAATATTTCCAACGTGGAAGGTAGAGGTCCTTCATAAGTCCTTGCCATGAGCGATAAGAATAGTCATTGAGATTTGTGCCAGGAGAAGACCATGTTGAAACAATCGTACGGGCATTATTGTATTCGTACCAGTCGGGAGTAGCTGTCGTTGCGCCATTCACTTCTTGAGCTGCATCACGTGCTTCTTGTGTCCACTTACCAAGTCGGAAGTTAAGGTTGGTTCCCTTAAACTTGTCAACGTCTGCAATAAGGGTAAGGAATGCATCACGGCGCGTTTTGTATGTTTCACCATCTGTTCCTTCTGCATTCTTGGCTGTGTTGATACCCTTCAAAAGGGCATACGCATAGTCAGCTATTACACCTCCACCAAATTCTACGAGGTCGTAGTTGTAGTTGCTTTCATAAACAGAACCTTCGGTGAGGTTAAGCGCATCTTTTTGGTTGAGTAATTTGTAAGTAGCATCAATTAACATTTGACGGCGTTCCTTGGTGTAAGTGCCACCAGCTTGATTGATAGTTTTTCCCCACGTACTTGCTGGATTAGCATTCAAATTAGGACGAGCTGCCCAAACGTCTTCAACAGGTCCTTGGATGCCATCAGCCCCGTAATTTAAAGGACCTTGACGGAGTAATTCCCATGCGGCTTTCACATCTTCGTTATCTTGACCATAACGGGCTATGGCATACTTAGCCACCCATTCCTTAACATCAGGTTTCACACCGTTCATCCATGGTAATTGGAATATTAAGTCGTAAGTCACTGGTGTTTGTTCAATAGCTTCAGGGGCGGCACCAATACCCTTGATACTTGCATACTTACCCTTAAACTTAAAATAGTTGTCAGTAAGATTGTTCAAACGTCCCATTAAGCCAGAACGCCCTCCGAAATTAGGAATTGCACAGAACACTGCTTCTTGAGGGACATAACCATTATAACCATCAAAAGCGGGAGAACCGTCAGAGAAAAGGTCGAGCACAACTAGACGACCTGCAGGAACAGCTGTAAGTGAATATTTCTGCGTAGGACTCCACTGCCACTGCTGAATTACCCATTGTGAACCATTCTTTGCTGCCTCCATTGCATCATAGAGTGCTTTGTAATCCTCCATAGTACCTGCACCGCCACCTTCGTGGAAAGGATCCATGGAGTAATATTGGCTTTCACCCATGACTTCTTTTAGACATGCGTAATAGTCTGCAGCAATTTCTGCATATTTATTGGCACCAATACTAACATTCAAGAGTAATGGGCGCACAAAATCACCTGCCCATTTGCCACCATTTCCACGAGTGGTATATCCAGATTTGCTTTGGAAATTTGTAGGTACCATTCCTGACCAACCAGGTAACACTGGGTGCATTCCAAGTTCGCGTTGACGTGTAACAATATTCTGAGCAAGATGCTTTTGACGAATATACCAGGCGTCGTCTTGTACACCGCCTGCACCTTCCCATGTGCCACCGCTTTTACTTCCAGACGTGGTTCCTCCCCAACCTTCAAGATTATTCATTGCCCACCATGCAATAAATGCAGGACCAGCAACAAAAGCTTTCGCTTCAGAGTCAGAATAACCATATTTACGCTTGCCTCCTTCTTCTAAAGTGAGGAATTTGCGCCAAACTTCTTCAAGGCCGACAAGTTGGAGCGGCATGTTAATTCCGTGAAGTGCCATCCAGTCAATTTCTTGTTGCCAACGAGTCCAAGTCCAAGAGGTCATGGAGTAACCGAATGTGCAAGTGTTTAAATAGTATCGGTATTTTGCGTCGCAAACGTGTATTTCCTCTTCAGGAAGGGGAAGAGAGATGTTTGTAAAATCTACATAGGAGGCATTATTTTCCTTGACTTCCACTGTTTTTTCATTCAGTGAATTCCAAGCGATGTTAACTTTTGCTATGTGGTTCAAATACCAACCGAGTCCCGTTGTGAT
Organism: uncultured Prevotella sp.; assembly: GCA_937906765.1. Taxonomy (GTDB): domain Bacteria; phylum Bacteroidota; class Bacteroidia; order Bacteroidales; family Bacteroidaceae; genus Alloprevotella. The sequence goes on along the minus strand of CALCUV010000016.1, from coordinate 3,514 downwards.
TGCACTAATTGTTGTTCCCTTAATTAAGATTTGACCATCTTCAGCACCAAGAATGAATACTTCTTGCTTAGAATTAAGCGAAGGATCGTGCACAAACTTGAACTTGTCAGCTAAGCAGATTCCTCCAATGCGATTAGCAAGTGCAACAACTGCAACTGGATTTTCTATGATAGCAATTTGTTTATACACAAGAGTTATGGTTCTGTTTGCTTCATCAATTGTGATTTTCCAAACATAGCCACTGACATCTGTAGCAGTAACCAAGTCTGCATTAAAACTTGAAATATCAAATATATCATTTGCCGAAATTTCAGTGCCGTTGTAATACACTTTGATATTTTCGTCTTCAGGAGCAGAAATCGCAAATTTGTAATCTGGTGTCTTTTCAAATAGTGTTTCAATTTTGAAAGCCTTGGCATTCATTGTGGTGTTTTCAGTCACGAAGGAGAAAGAGAATGCCCCACCAAGATTTATGTCATTTGGAAGTAAGATTTCAAACCAATCGTCTTCTTTGCCGTCATTCCAAGTTGTTGTACCAGCAAACTTTTCATTAACTCCATCGAGCATTCCTTCGTAAGTCTTTCCGTTGTTTCCAGAAAAATGACTCACTGAAAGTTCTACCTTTTTGCCTTCTGCATCATAGAGAACAAACTCATCTAAACTTAGTCGCTTCGCGCCATTAGAAAAGAATGCACCTGATTCTGTGAGTGTAAAACGAAGTTTATTGCATGGGTTATAGTAACGAATAACCTCTGAAGTAAATTCATAGTTACCTCCCTTTTCTGTGCCTTGAGTAGAAAGTTCGAATGTACCTTCTAATGCCCATTTGTTGCAATTCCCTTCTGGCACGTTGGTATATAGACCTACATTTTCTGCTGAAGTAGCTCTTGTACCAAAATGTTTACCACCATCCACACCGACTCCCGTGTGGCGACTAATGCGTAAAAGTCCATTATCATCAGGTTCGGAAATGTCCCATAAGCAACAGTCAAAAGTTGTTGACCAATGACTTGTTGGATATCCTAAATATTGCTGTGCATTGTCTTTGTTTTGAAAAACAAGGTAGTTGGCAGATGTAGAAGGGTAAACAAAGAAATGTGTAGGCGACTTTTGTAATACAGCCTTTGTATCTCCTATGACACCTTCATTAAAATTAGCGTAGTGTTCTCCGTATTTAAGTGTATAATACCCTTGCGGATTTAAACCGGTGTATGTATATTCAACAAGAGAGAACAAGAACTTTTGGTTTTCTTGTTCCATATTGCAAAACAGAGGAGTGCCTGCCACACGATTATCCGCACCAACGAATTTGTTATCAGCACGATGAATCGCAAATTTTCCTGCAGAAGGTTCTTGTATTGTCCATTCGTAAGCATTTTCACTAATTACAGCATTCCAGTTTCGGTTGTCCGCCTGCGCCGCGTAAGTTCCGTTGGCATTTTTTATGTTCCATTTTCCATTACTTGCCTCAAAATAAATCACGCAAGGATTTACATTAAGGCTAATGTTATTGGTCATAAAATTTGCATTTGCTTCCTTTACTCCCAATGTTTGAATGTCAAGATATAGTCCAGAAACAACTTCCTTCAATGCATACATCTTTCCTGCCGTGGGGTTAAAATCCGCCCAACATTGAAACGATGTGCATAGCGTTAGGAGCAAGGTTAGTAAAAAGTTTTTCTTCATAAAAAAATATTTTTTTTGATGAATTGATGATTCTTGAATTTCAATAGTCAGGAGAATTTATATGCGTTGTAAAACCAATTGAATGAGGGTGTTAATGGTGTTACGGTAACCAGTGTTGGCTTCGTGGGCAACGCGGTTGGCAATGACCATGCACACGGTGAGGGCTTTGTGTCCGAGAAGGGCTGAAAGTCCAGCGATGGCGCTACTTTCCATTTCGAAATTGGTGATGACTTGCTCGCCTCGTTTGAAGGACATGATTTTGTCGTTTTGTTGTGGGTCGGCAAGTGGCAAACGGAGCGTTCTGCCTTGAGGTCCGTAAAAACCGCCACAAGCAATGGTTACGCCACGGACCATATCTGCTTGAGCAATACGCTCAGTGAGTGAGGCGTTTGCGTGAATGACGTAAGGATAGGGGATACATTGGTTGCCCTTCCAGTTCATGTGGCGCATGAAGTCGGCTTCAAAGTCGAGGTCACACACTTGATTACGCCCTTCATAGAAGTTGAGGAGACCGTCGAACCCAATGCTCGTTTCGCTTGCTATAAAGGTGCCTACGGGACAATGAGGTTGGAGTCCGCCACAGGTGCCAATACGCACAATTTCAAGGGATTTGAGTTGGGGATTAACGGTGCGTGAGGTGAAATCGATATTTGCCAATGCGTCAATTTCATTCATGACAATATCGATGTTGTCGCAACCAATCCCTGTGGATATAACGGAGATGCGTTTGCCTTGATAGGTGCCCGTAATGGTGCGAAATTCACGATTGGCCACTTCGCATTCGATGGTATCAAAATTGCTGGCCACGAGTTTCACTCGGTCAGGGTCGCCCACGAGGATGATTTTGTCGGCTAATTGTTCGGGCAGTAAGTGAAGGTGGAAGATGCTGCCATCTTCATTGATAATGAGTTCGGAGGAGGGGATGGGGCGCATGGTAGTTAGGTTTAAGGGTTGATATGTTTTGAGGTGTTGAGAGACTTTTTATTTGACTTGAAATACTTCCTCACTTAATTAAAATTATTTGAGACTTAAGAACAATTAAGTGAGAAAGAATTTTTCCTAAAATAGATATAGTTTTTGGGGGTTGAGATTTTGCCTTCGTGAGGTCAAGAAGTCTTGCGAAATCAAGGCGGAGAATGAACGATGCTGTAGGGTTGTTTATGGGCGAGAACTTAATTGTTGGTTCTCCAAATCTCGCATTTGCTTTTCTGCCTTTTTAATGTTGAGCAAGGTTTGCTCGCGCTCCAATTCAATTTGTAAGATGTTGTCATAGAGCATGGTCGAGGGGTTTTCTCCGTATTGCTTGCGCAAGGATTTCAGGAGCACTTCTTGTGATTTGAAGGACGCATAATGTTGGGCAAGTTGTTGTGCGAGTTGTTTTGCCTCAGCGTTTTTGAAATCATCGAATTGGTGGTAAACGGTTGTGTTGTTGATGATAAAATGCAGTTGGTGGGCGCTTCCCTTTTCTGTGTTGCCCACTTGTTGTTGGGCTTTCCATTCAGCAATTTTTTCTTCTTGTCCGATTTGTGTAGTAGCGATGGAGTGGATATTGGCAGCCTGGAAAAGTTCAACGAAATCCGTTTCCGTGGGGTAGAGAGTGTGGATGGCGTTAGGAATGAAGGTGTAGAGGCATACGCTATCAGGCGAGAGTCGGCGGTCGGTTAGGAAATAGCCTGTGTTGGTGCTTTCATCAATGTAATACATATAGTCGTTGGCCTCAGAGTTGAAGGGCATGCCGATGTTCTGAGGTTTGAGGAAAGTCTTGTCTTCGTTGTCATATCGTGTGACATAAATGTCCCAACCTCCGATGCCGTCTTCTGCTTGTGCG
>CALCUV010000015.1 GCA_937906765.1 uncultured Prevotella sp. | reverse complement strand
TGCTGAGCAACTCGGTGCAGACTTCGTTGTAATGACAAGCGGTGAAACTCACCCCACTCCTGCAAACTTGGTTGGTACAGTATACCTTGGTGGTTTCATCGTACCTATCATCTGGTCTTTGATGTTCACTGTACTTTGCTTCTGCATTGAACGTTTCTTCGCTATCCGTTCTGCTTACGGTACCGGCACACTCGCTAAGTTCGTTGCCGACATCAAGGCAGCTCTTTCTGTACACGACCTCGACAAGGCTCAAGCTATCTGCGACAAGCAAAAGGGTTCTGTTGCTAACGTAGTATCTGCTGTGTTGAAGCGCTACAAGGAAGTAGAAGCCGACACTAAGCTCACTAAGGAACAGCAAGTGCTTGCTATCCAGAAGGAACTCGAAGAAGCAACTGCTCTCGAAATGCCTATGATGCAGGAAAACCTCCCCATCATCGGTACTATCGTAACTCTCGGTACTCTTACAGGTCTTCTCGGTACCGTAATGGGTATGATCAAGTCATTCTCTGCTATGGCTAGCGGTGAAGGTGGTGCTGACTCAGCAGCTCTTTCTGTCGGTATCTCTGAAGCGCTCGTAAATACTGCTTCTGGTATCGCAACAGGTGCACTCGCAGTTATCGCTTACAACTTCTACACTAACAAGATTGACCGCCTCACTTTCTGCATTGACGAAGTAGGTTTCACTGTAGTTCAGACATTTAACGCAACTCACTAATCCATAATTTAGGTAAACCAATCAATGGGACGTTTTAAAATTAAAAAACAAGACACATTCATCGACATGACGCCGATGAGTGACGTTATGGTCCTGCTGCTTACCTTCTTTATGCTTACTGCTACGTTCGTTAAGGACGAACCAGTAAAAGTGAATGCCCCGGGTTCAGTTTCTGAAATTAAGATTCCTGAAACAAATTTGCTTACTATTTTCGTTAACAAGGCAGGTAAAGTCTTCCTCTGCATGGACGCTCCTGAAACTCAGCGAAAGATGGCACAGCAGATGATTGATAACGGAGATCTTAAACTTAATCCCCAACAACTCGATGAGTTCTCCAAAGTTCCAACTTTTGGTACTCCCTGTAACGCTCTCCCTGCCTGGTTGGCAAAGGAAGCTAACGAGCGTAACAGTTTCTTGACTGAAGAAAAGTACCAAAGTAGCAATCAGGTTGGTATTCCCGTTCCTGGCGAAAATGAAGTTGGTGTTAACGAACTCAAGTTATGGGTAGCAGCAGCTCGTAAAGCAAATGGGAAAGAAATGGGTCTCGCAATTAAGGCAGACAAGAACACTCCCTATGCAGTAATTAAAAAAGTAATGGACTCCTTGCGTGAAATTGATGAGAATCGTTACAACCTCATTACTTCACTTAAATCAGAGGAATAAATCTTAGAATGTTATGGCAAGTTTAGATATGGGCGGCGGAGGCGGCGGCAAAGGCAAGCAAAAGAAAATGAATGCTCGCGTCGACTTTACGCCGATGGTAGACATGATCATGTTGCTCGTGACGTTCTTTATGCTCTGTACTACACTTCTTAAACCCCAGACGATGCAAATCTCTATGCCTTCGGACAAGGATGACATCAAGAAGGAAGATAAGAGTCAGGTAGCTGCAGATAAAGCAATCACGATTATCCTTGACAAGGACGACAAGATCTATTATTTTGAAGGTAAGCCTGATGGGGCTACCGTGTATGAAACCAAGTATGGTAAGGATGGTATTCGTAAGGTTTTACAGACTAAGAATATCGCCGCAATGAAGAAGGTTGAAGAACTTAAGCGTGAGTTCGCTAATAAACACTCTTCAAACGTTAAGCAAGATGAGCAATACCGTGAGGAACATAAGAAGCGCTTGACTGAAATCAAGAACTCTGATATTACTCCTTCGGCAATCATCAAGGCAACTGACGAAGCTACTTACCTTAACTTGATCAATGCTCTCGATGAAATGCAAATCTGCTATATTGGTAGATATGTGATTGACAAGATTCATGAACAGGACATTCAAATGATTCAGAATGCGGTTCCTCTTAATGAAAACAAGTAACATAAGCAAAGTAAATAAGTATGTCTAATATCGACTTAGCATCAAAAGAATGGTGCGACCTCGTCTTTGAAGGACGATACAAGAACTACGGCGCTTATGCATTACGTGCTAAAGCATCAGCGCGCCGCTTCTATTCAATCATGACAGTCCTTATCGGTTTGCTCGTTCTCATAGGCGGAGGTTTACTTTATACAGTAGCCTCAGAAGCTCTTACACCCGAGCAAGCAGACGATTTCCAAGAGGAAATGGTAATGGCTGAACTTGAAGAAACTCCAAAGGAAGAACCTAAGGAAGAAATCAAGCAGGAATATCAGGAACCTCCCAAGGTAGAACTTGAGAAAGTTGCCGTGAAGGCTTCTATTGCCTTTACAGTGCCTGATATCGTTGACCAAGTTGAAGAAACTAAGGCATTGAAGACTCAGGATGAAGTAACGAGAAAGAACATTTCTATCGCTTCTCAAGACTACATCGGTGACTCTGAAGATGGTATTAGTATTGACGACTTGAAGGAAAACCAAACTGCTGGTGGTACTGAAGTTCCTCCCAAGGAAGAAGAAATCTTTGACGTTGTAGAACAAGATGCCGAATTCCCCGGTGGTCAGGCAGCTCTTCTTAAGTTCATCCGCGAAAATACGAAGTATCCCGCAATCGCTCTTGAGCAAGATTTGCAGGGTGTCGTAATCCTCCGTTTCGTTGTAGAACGTGATGGTCGCGTGGGTGAAGTTCAGATTAAGAAATCACTTTCTGCAGAATGTGACCGTGAAGCAATCCGAGTGGTTAAATCATTCCCCCGCTTCATTCCTGCTAAGCAGAGTGGTCGTCCCGTACGTAAGTGGTTTACTGTTCCCGTACGCTTCATGATTCAGTAATAATTTACTCAGCATAATGATATTATTGCTGACGTAAACATAAAGAGAAAATACGCGGTTTCACAAATTTGAAACCGCGTATTTTTTTATCGCTATAGGAATAAATGTTTTCAAAAACTTTTCGAAAACCATTTTGGTATATAAATATATTGTAATTTTGTATATGGATTTACAAAACATCTAATTGAGCAATTCTTATGAACTTACCTAAGTTTTTACTTATATCATTAGTGGTTTTGTTGTTTACAGCAGTATCAATATTTGTGGTTGCATTTATAAATAATGTTGAAAGTGTTTGGGAGAAATCAAGTAATGACTTAAGTGAAATTCTGTCAGATTCGTTGTCAGATTCTTCTTCAGAATCTTTGCCTGATTCATTACTTGTTGTGACTACAGAAGAAACAGAAACTACAGTTCTTCAGGAAAAGTCCGGCAGTGAACAAGTATCAAACACGAATTCAACTTCACCTCAAAACAACCTCAGTGAGTCTAACGATGGAATTACTAATGAGGACTTTAATGAGAATCAAACTGCAGGTGGTGCTGAGAAATCTAAAATAGAAGATGAAATTCTAGAAGTAGCAGAACAAGATGCACAATTTCCCGGTGGACAAGCTGCGCTTCTTAAGTACATCCGCGAAAATACGAAGTATCCCGCAATTGCTCTTGAGCAAGATGTGCAAGGCATGGTAATTCTCCGTTTCGTTGTAGAACGTGATGGTCGTGTGGGGGATATAGAAGTAAAGAAATCACTTTCTGCAGAATGTGACCGTGAAGCAGTACGTGTTATAAAATCATTACCGCGCTTCGTTCCTGCAAGAAAGGAAGGTCGCCCCGTACGTAAGTGGTTTACTGTTCCTGTGCGTTTCATGATTCAGTAATAACACGTACCATCACTCCTTTATTAATAGCGTCAAACAGTCTATAGGACATTCAATAACAAAAGTCAAGAATCTTTTATCTAAAGTTGCTAAATATTTTAGGGGCCGCAGTGTTGGTCCCTTTTTTTGTACCTCTGTGAGCTGTATTTACTAAAATAAGTGTACTTTTGCCGAAGTAAATAATAATCATGTAAAATAGAGGTATAATATGAACGCCAAAGTGTATTTTCTTGTATCGTTTTTGATCTTAGGAGTTGTATCATGTAATGATTCAAAGAAAGAATCTGTTGATGAAGACCGTTATAAGACAACCGTTAAGATTGATAATCGCAAGCATCATAAAAAAGAACGTGACTACCAATATTGTTGTGATACTACAGTAGTGGCAAATATAGATACATGTTGTGTAGATAGTGCAGTTGTGGATTCTATCGCCACTCCTTACGTGGAAGATAACGAAACTTTGTATGCTGATTCTGCCTATTGCGATTCTATCTCTGCTTGGTAGGGGCCCCATAAAAGCAATATCCTAATGTGAATGGGATTGCGACCTTATGATTTAAAGGATATATATTTTATAATAATCACGATTTAAAGAATTTAACTATGAGAACAAAGATTTTTATGAAGACTTTTATTGGTGCCTTCATGTTTATGTTAGCACTTTCAACGTTTAACTCAAAAGCTTTTGCCCAAAGTAGAGACGAAAAACTTCAGCAGTTCATTGAGAATATAAAGGAAGAATTTAATTCTAACGACCAAAAAGAAATTCGCTCTGTTACAGTTGTTAAGAATAGCCTTGTTCTTGATATGGTTTCGAACGAAATGCCTGCTGATTTTATGTATGAAATTATTGTGGCGATGAAGACTTATGTTGACGTTAATTATAATCAAGATATCCCTAAAGTCCAGGATTTCGTTAAAGATTTCAATGAATTAGCTCTCAAAGGAGTAACTCTAATGATATCAGATGCTCATAGTGAGAAGTCATATAAGGTACAACTTACCCCAGAACAATATTCTATGTTCGCCATTATAGACCTCGATGATAATGATGAGCTGATGATGGAAATTATGTCATATCTTCCTGTAGAAACATTCGTTAAGTTGATGAATTTAGGTGCTACAGAAGGAGTCGGAGATAAACAATTTGTTGTTTATGAAAAAGGTACAATTTATTTTATAGTGGAAATTCCAGCGGAACAATATGAAATGTTTTTGCAATTAGAAGAGGAATCACCTGGTTCGTTAAAAGAACTAATGAAGTCCTCGCTCCTTGAAAACCAAGATTCCAAAGTCGCTTCAATGCTTGAGTATATCCGTAATAAAAAATGTAAATTGGGATTTAAAATTTGGGCTTCCGGTCAAAAAACTATTGTAGTCATTCTTGACTAAATAGAGATGAGTTGACGTAAAAAGGCGTTGCTGAAAGGCAAGATGATATTCCAAACCTGATTTTCACTATTAATTATTTTTATAAAGATGCATAAAGTGGCATACTTTTTTTTAGGATTTCTCTTGTTCACTGTTGTTTCATGCGGAGAAACAAAGAAGAGTAACTGGCTTCAAGAATATGAAGTGGAAGTAGCTATTGACGAAACCTTTCAACCTATCTTGTCAGAGGCACTCCAGCAGTTTAACATGCGTTACGTAGAGGCGGACGTCAAACCTTATTATGTGAGCGAGGATTCGGCAATCCAGATGCTTCTTGACGATAGTGTGCGTTGCTGTGTGGCAACCCGTAAGTTGACTGAAACGCAGAAGCAGATTCTGAAGAAACGTGTAGGTCCCGTAATGCAGAGCATTATCGCGACTGACGCTATTGCACTTGTCGTAAGCAAAGATAATCCTGACACATTGATTACTGTTGACGAACTTCGCGATATTGTTTCTGGCAAAATCACACGTTGGGAACAGTTAGAGCGTGGTCAGAAGCAGGGAGAAATAAAGGTGGTGTTCGACAACTCACATTCGAGCACGGTGCGCTATATGACGGACTCGTTATGTAGAAGTAAGAAACTTGGAGGCAATCTCTATGCGCAAGGAAGCAATCTTAAGGCCATCCAAGCGGCACGTGAAAACAAGGATGTGATTGCCATTGTCGGAGTTGACTGGTTGCGTCAGGACAGCATCATTAAGACATTTTACGACCTTGATGTCAATGTCATGATGGTGAGCAAGAAGGGAGGCGATGAGGCAGACTACTTCCGTCCTTACCAATATTATATTGCGACAGGCGATTATCCTCTCGTGCGTTCGGTTTATGTGATTACAACAGACCCTCGCCGTCAGTCGCTTCTTAAGAACTTCTATTTCTATATGAAGGGTAACAGCGGACAACTCATTATCTGCAACGGTTCACAGTTGCTCCCGTATTCACAAGTGCAAGTACGCGAAACGAAAATCACGGATTAGCGAGACACATATAATAAAAGGCGCACCCATGAGTGCGCCTTTTGTTGTTATCAGAAGTTATGTTGTTAACGAAGGATTATCCCTGTGCCTTAGCAGCGATAGCCTGGTTAGCAGTAATCGCTACCATCTTGTAGATGTCGTCAATAGAGCAACCGCGTGAGAGGTCGTTAACGGGACGTGCGATACCCTGGAGGATAGGACCGATTGCCGTAGCATGACCTAAGCGTTCCACGAGCTTATAACCGATATTACCCACTTCAAGACGGGGAGCGATGAGCACGTTTGCCGCACCCGCAACTGGACTTCCAGGAGCCTTGCTTTGACCTACTGCAGGAACAAGCGCTGCGTCAGCCTGAAGTTCACCGTCAATCATAAGGAACGGATCCATTTCTCGCGCAATCTTGAGCGCTTCAACCACCTTGTCCACATCTTCGTGCTTAGCTGAACCCTTAGAAGAGAAACTGAGCATTGCTACTCGAGGCGTGATGCCTGCAACTGCCTTAGCGGTTTGAGCAGTACAAACTGCAATTTGCGCCAATTGGTTAGCGTCGGGCACAGGAGTAACTGCAACGTCACCCATTACGAGAACGCCGTTGTCACCACACTCTGGAGCAATTGTGAGCAAAAGCATAGCACCAGAAACGCAAGTAATGCCAGGAGTTGTCTTGATAATCTGAAGTGCAGGACGAAGCACGTCGCCTGTTGTATTCTGCGCACCAGCCAACTGACCATCAGCGTCGCCAGCCTTAATGATTAGGCAACCGAGGTAAAGGGGATTCTTCACCAATTCACGAGCTTGCTCGATAGTCATACCCTTCTTTTCGCGGAGCTTAGCGAGAAGTTGTGCATACTCTTCCTGTTTGGGATGGTTAAGAGGGTCAATGATAGTTGCCTTATTAATGTTTCCCAATCCCCATTCTGCAGATTTTTCTGCAATTTCTTCGGGGTTACCAATAAGGATAAGATCTGCAACTCCATCAGTAAGGAGTTGGTTGGCTGCCTTAAGAGTGCGTTCTTCCGTACCTTCGGGCAACACGATGCGTTGCTTATCAGCCTTCGCACGTGCTACAAGTTTTTCGATAAGTTTCATAACATGCATTTCCTCTGGGAGACAGGCTCCACAAAGGCATTTTTTATATGTTAATAATGAGTTGATTCCTGCGGATTCTGCTATGCGTAAAATTCTTTGATAGTTACGCAAAATTCTGTTTCTAATAAGCGCTCCTATAAGAGACTTTGTGTCGCTTCTTTAAACCTTTGTTTTGTGCAAGCGTAGAAGCGGGCGTTTATGGTTTCAGTAGCGTTTCTTTTGCAAAGTTACGGCAATTCGTTGGTTCGTAGAAATGAATTTTGACAAAAGTTTACTCTTCGCTTTCTTCTTTTGCATCGGTTGCGGTTAATTAACGCTACTCATCACCTTAAGGTTTTCGTCTAATTGTGCTTTATTGCTTGCGCCAATGATAACCGAAGTGACGCCTTCTTCTTGAAGCACACTGCGCAAGGCAAAGTTCGCCAGCGATTCGCCACACTCCGCTGCTTGCTTGCGAAACTCCTGCAGACGTTGGAGCAACTCTGGCGTAAGCACTTCTTCCTTAAGCGTAACGTCCGTACGCATACGGCTGTCGGCGGGTATTCCGTTCAGATAACGGTCTGTAAGTAGTCCCTGAGCAAGGGGCGAAAACGACACGAATCCACACCCTTCCTGGCGCACTGCTTCAAGAATTCCTTCATCTACTACTGCGCGGTCAAGCAAGTTTAATCTGCCTTGATAACAGAGGCAAGGCACGTCGCGCTTACGTAAGTATTCAAACCCAAAGCGAGTTGCCTCAAGCGGCCAGCGAGAGATACCTACGTAAAGAGCTCTGCCACTTCTAACGATATCGACAAGCGCTTGGAGCGTTTCCTCAAGTGGCGTCACGGGGTCGTAACGATGGCTGTAGAAAAGGTCAACGTAATCCAACTGCATGCGCTTTAGGCTTTGATCCAAACTGGAGAAGAGGTACTTTCGTGAACCCCAATTCCCATAAGGTCCCTCCCACATGTCATAACCCGCCTTTGTGGCAATAAAGAGTTCGTCGCGATAGGGGCGGAATGAGTCGTGCATCACGCGTCCAAAGTTTCTTTCCGCACTACCATAGGGAGGACCGTAATTGTTCGCCAAGTCGAAATGCGTAATGCCGTTGTCAAAGGCATGGTGTAACAGTTCTTTCGCCTCATCTAGGGGACGGCGATCGCCAAAATTCTTCCACAATCCAAGGGACACCTTAGGGAGAAGAATGCCGCTCTTTCCGCATCGTCTAAAATGGGCGGGGTATCCGTCGTAACGGTTGGGGGAGGGGGTGTATGACATATTGAAGAAACGGTGAAAGGTTAACGGTGAAGGGGGAAAGGAAAAATGAGAAAGGAGAAAGACCATGAGGGGAACTTTCTCCTTTCTGCGTGTTCAAATTTTAGAAATGGTTATTGCAACTGAAGTTTGAAGGTCTGCTGACCGCCTTCTGTTGCTACGTGCAAGAGATAGGTTTGCGAAACAAGGTTGGGGAGTGCCAAGGCTGTGCCACCTTGTGCTTTCGCTACGCATTTTCCGCTTGCGTCATAGAGGGTCATTGATGAAACAGGCGCAGGTGCGTTCACATGGATTACACCTGATGAAACCACAACCTGAATGCTTGACGTGGATTCAAGAGGACTGTCGATGCCAGTGGCAACGTCGTATTCCATAATGCGGAACTGGTAACTGTCGTTGCGGTCCATTTCCTTGGAATAGATTCTGTCGCCGTCGATATACCAGAAGTAGGGCTTCGCTGAACCACCATTTTGGATAGAGAAGAAACCACTGCGGTTGAGCAAGAAGTAGGTGTTCCAATCAGCGTAATATTGGTTGGTGCCAAACTCGCCCAATTCGTTGACATAACGACTGTCGCGTGCACTAGTGAGTTTGTAGCGACCCTGTGACTTGTCCAATGTGAATGTCCAGTACTGAGCCTTGTTTGCCGTACCCTTTCTCGCTTGGAACTTAGGCGGACCGCCCGTACCATTAGGATTTGTATTGGTCAAGAATTCGCCTGCCTCGTTAAGAATAGCATATTTCTTGCCCGCCTTAATTTCTACGAATTCCTTAGGTCCGTCAAGGGGCACAATGTCAAAGACAAAGTGGTCATACGTAAAGGCACTGCTACCGCTCTTACTGATGCGGGTGCCGTCCGTAGTCCAGAATTCTGTACCCGATTTGCCTCCGTTCTGAATAGCATACTTACCGTTCATGAAGTAAATGTCATAAGTGTGCCAAATTGCCTCATAGGGATTTTCGCTACCCGCACTGAAGTTACCAAATTCGTTAATGTAGCGGTCATCCTTCACATTGATAATCTTGTAACGGCCAGTTTCTGTATCCTTCGCAATCAACCATTCCTGACGCGTGGGATTGATGAGGTCAAGTTCGTCTTGGAACACAGGATTACCGCCAATCGTGCCCGCCTTAGGATTACCCAGGTACTTGCCATTATACATAATGTAATATGTGCCGTACTCTATGACTTCTGCGGGGAAGACATCTAAGCGGTAGTTATACTTCTGCTTGTACATCTGTACGGCATTCTCCAATTGCTTCTTAATAAACGGACCTACGTAAACGTCAGCCACGACGGGGTTAGGACTTTTGATAGATCCAGGGAAGTCGCGTGAAAGAATGGAGCGCTGTGCTTCCGTCAAGTCTAAAATCTTGAGATAATCATCTATGAACGCTTCAGGGTTCTCATTGTTAATGTGTTCAAAGAGATTACAAAGCAATTGTCCGCGTTCTCCTACGTGGCGCATAACTTTAACCCAAGGAGTGATTTCTGCCATAAGTTCGGGACTTTCCGACGTTGCAAGCAATTGGTCAGCAGCACTTACGAGCAAGTCAAACTCTGCGCGCACCTTTTCGATAGCTTCGGCATTGTAACCGCCAGCCATTTTTGCGTCAAAGTCCTTAGACGCCGCCACAAATCGGGGAGATTCGTTCGTGCGACGGAGTCCGTGAGTATTCACTCCGAGGTCCACGTTGTTTTCACAGAACACCTTGAACGCATCAGCATTCTCGGGCATCAAATATTTGATAGCGCGTTCCCAAGAAGCATTACTGTCGTAATCCGCCATATTCCACGTATAATCCGCAACGCTATAAAGTGAAAGCATTGAGGCTTCGGCATATTCCATAGGGTTAGAAGTGTAACCACTCAAGTCATTCGCAATATTAAGGTCGTCACCAAACGTCGGACCCATAAGCATGCGACTAATGCAATAGTCATTTACGGGATAGTTCAACCAAATGAACGCCTTACGTCCAATCTGGTTGTTAATCCATTCCATATCCCCCTTGTTGATAAAGTCAACCACGGAATTACCTGTCCACATGATGCGCACTTCCTTATAAAGATTGTCACGCAATTCAGAAAGATATGTTCCGTTTGCCCAACCGCGGTTGTACTGAGTGGGACAGAGAATCAAGGGTTCTACATCGTCGTATTTCTTCACGAAATTGTCGGTCACGTAATTGAGAAGTTGTGCCTGCTTAATGCCACGTGTGCCTTCGCCTCCCCAAACGTCGTCAAAGAATACGGCGAAAGCGCGCACACCAAGTGCGTACATCATCTCCAACTTCTTCACCACGTTGACAGAGTCAGTCTTGTTCCACTGAATGTCATTACCAGGGTGAATCGCCCAAACGAATTTCACCTTATTGCGTTTCGCTTCCGCAACAAGGGCTTTCATTTTGTTGGCCGTTTCTGTAGGATATGCCTCACGCCATCTCGCAAGGTGGTAAGGGTCATCCTTGGGACCATAGATGTAAGTATTCATCTTGTTCGCACCATAGAATTGGAACTGACGAATACGGTCTGTTTGGCTCCAGTTATTGCCATAGAAACCCTCAACTACGCCACGCTCAAGCACGTCAGGGTAGTCCGAAACCGAAACCGTCATTACCTCGGGTTGTGCAGCCACTTGGAGGAAAGACTGTACGCCATAGAAGGTGCCATGAGCGTCATTACCCGCAATAACTACGCGTTCGGGAGTCACCTCAAGGAAATAACCTTCCGTCTTTGAGGGAATCGACGCCTCATAAGCCGCAATGGCGTCATCTCCACGCTCACCGATGATAAGTTCTATGCTTCCGCCTGTTGTAGCATACTTTGCGGAAAGCGCATTTACGGCATCCGCATCAGCAGTTTCCGCACCCACAACATTAAATGCTGTTTGGCGGTCAAATGCCTTTTCTCCCCAAGTAATTTTTTGAGGAAGCGGAGAAATCGTTACTTGTTGTGCCATGGCATTCAGGCAGAAACCTGAAAACAGAACCATCGCAAGTGTTAGCTTTAATTTCATAGATTAGTGTGAAAAGCTATAAATGTTAATTTGTCGCCTCTTTAAGTTTCGGGAAAATCCGTAGCGTCGTTTCAGTAGTCACACGCTCCACTTCAGCCGTTGAAACGTCATAAATCTCCGCCAATTTCTGCGCCACAAGCGTCAGATATGCTGGCTCATTACGCTTACCGCGATGGGGCGTAGGAGCTAAGTAAGGAGCATCCGTCTCCAAAACGATACGCGATAAGGGAACCTTCGTTTTAAGAACCTCGGGGAGGGAAGATTTCTTGAAAGTAACCACCCCACCTATGCCTAAAACGAAACGGGGAAAGGCTGTGAGCAATTCTTCTGCCTCTTCCGCGGTGCCACCAAAGCAATGGAAAATGCCGCCTGGTAACTTGTCGGCAAAGGGAAGTAAGGTGTCCACCAGCAAGCGGTGAGCGGCGCGCGAATGGATAATTAGAGGTAAGTTAAAGCGTATTGCCCATTCGGCTTGGCGTTGAAGAGCAACGACTTGTTCCGAAGCACGCGTGTCGTCCCAGTAAAGGTCGATGCCTACTTCTCCGATAGCCACGTAAGGGTGTGCAGGGTTTTCCAGCGCTTGCTCCATGCGGTCAAGCAAGTGTTGAGGATTTTCGGGAAGGTCAGTAGGGTGAAGTCCTAACATAGGGAAGCATACCCCAGGATGTGCATCGCAAAGTTGCAACATAGGTTCCCACGAATCTTCGGCTATATTAGGGAGCAAAAGAGCGCTTACACCAGTTTCCAATGCTCGATGAACAACGCCAGTTCGGTCCTCTTCAAATTCTTCCCCGTAAATATGGGTGTGCGTGTCAATCATGATTAGCTCTTTCTGCCTAACAAGGTTTCAGCAAACTGCCATAAGGGGAGTTTTACCTCAAGGGGGAGCGCGATAGCATCAAAGTGTTGATGCGCTTCGTCATACATGGCGGCGATACGCTCTTGTGTGATGGCGGGAATGTCCAAAGCGTTGTAGATTTCCGTCACTCGCGAAATCTTTTCTTCGGCAGAAATCACGGCATTTCCCAAAAGCGAGAGCAACTCCTCGTGTTGCTCTTCAGAAGCACGTTCAAGGGCGTTGATGAGCAAGAAGGTCTTCTTCCCACAAAGGATGTCGCCTCCAATCTTCTTGCCAAAAATGGCAGGGTCTCCGTAAACGTCGAGATAGTCATCCTGAAGTTGGAAAGCGAGTCCCACCTTTTCAGCAAAGTTGTAAAGAGCGTTGCAATCAGATTCGGGAGCGCCCGCCACAATTCCGCCCATTTTTGCCGCACATGCCAAGAGCACAGAAGTCTTCAAGCGAATCATTTCCAAGTATTCCGCTTCGGTAACGTCCGTACGCTGTTCGAAGTTCATGTCATACTGTTGTCCTTCACACACCTCAATAGTCGTGTCAATAAACAACTTTCGCGCCTCGTCAGCACGCTCGCAGGTGCAAGCATTAATGAGTTTGAACGATTCAATCAGCATCGTGTCTCCCGAAAGAATGGCAGTGTTGGCATTCCATCGGCGATGCACCGCCTGCTTACCGCGACGCATCTCCGCACCATCCATTAAGTCGTCATGGAGTAACGTATGGTTGTGATACATCTCGATAGCGCAAGCCGCACGAAGCGTATTGTCGTCACAGGGACGGTAAAGACTATGTGCCAAG
>CALCUV010000014.1 GCA_937906765.1 uncultured Prevotella sp. | reverse complement strand
TGAGTACAACTATCCATCAAACAAAGAGTTATCTATATTTACCGGACAGCAATAATTACAAATAGGAAAAATAATTAGTTTGTTTGTGCGCCGTATAAGTTAGTTTGTACGCGCTATTTGAGGTATTGTTTTGAATGTGCCTGGGAACAGCAACGTAGATGCGCACAAAAGAAATGACGTTGTGTCATAATGAGCATACTGCAGCGTTGCTCCTCAATTTCAGATTTGGTCATGTACTCCAGCACATTCCCTTCATCCTCAATTTCAGCGTCTTGCATTTTACTCACTCTTATACAACTCAAGAGGGTGTGCCGAAATTGAATTTCGACACACCCTCAAAGAACTATTAGGCGTTAAACGGATTGCCCGTGCGGAGCAAATCTTCATCTTGTGTATTTGCTTTTACCTGCTCTGCGAGGGCGTAATACTTGCGCGCTTTGTCCAGGTCTTTGTGGTAGCCCAACTGCTCCTCGCCATAGTAGTAGGCATAGCCCAACTCTTCACATGCCCAACCATAGGCGGGATGCTCCATCAGCACGTTGTGGGGCATGTTTTCCAAGTCTGCCATGGTTTGCTCCACAATGACCATAGGGTTGAAGGGTGTATAACTAATCCAATGGTGCACAATGGGACTTTGCAGAGCGCGGCGACTTGACGCACAAATCTTGTCGTATAAAGCCTGGGCTTCTTCCGCGGTGCCGCTCCAGAGAGTGGTGTCAAGCGTGTCGTAGCGCTGTATCGTCACCTGCTCACCCGTTACTTCATCGGTAAAGAGTTCGTCATAGAAGCGCTGGCGACGCTTGTACATACCACCCAGCACGATGCAGTCGGCTTCGGTGCAGTCCAAATCGAGCAACCACTGCTTGTCCTCGGGTTGCAAAAGGTGAAGGAATTTTTCTTCTTGGAACATTATATCCATCACTCTGTAGTTGAGGATGTTGTCACCTTGCGAATCGCTCTTACGAATCTCTTCGAGCACTGCCTTTATGCATTTCTCGGGATTGGTAAAGGCATCGTAAACGGTGACCCCCAACGCTGAATCGAGACTTGCAAACCAAATGGCATAAGCAATTTCAAAAGTCGCACCCGTAATTTTCTTCCACTCACCTTCGCCCTTGCCCATGATGCAATATTGCAAACCGCTAAATTCAGGACTGTCCACATCGTGCTTCATGCACACCACCTGTATGTCGGGCATCTGTTCGCTCATCTTGGCAATGAGGGCATCACACACCTGTGCTTCATACTCTTCGCTGTATCCCCAGGTGATTTCCTGAGTGGCGGTGTTCACTTCAGCGTTAATTCTCTGTGCTGTAAGTAAAGGTTCGGCACACGCCCAAAGTTGATTAAAATCTTCGGAGTCGTTCGTGTGGAGCGTCACCTTCAGCGGACTGAGTAAGTCCCACATGATCTGCGGTTTCCGTGTGGGCTGGATGATCCTCTGCGGACAAACTTTCCATCCTTCGACTCATATCTATATAAGCCCTGGTTGTCAGTGTTAAACTGAGTGAAGAGCAGTGGCATCTCGGGGAATTGTGCGGCCACCTTTTCGGCAAGTTCGGTGAATTGCTCTAAGCGCTCTACAATGCTATCGGTGTAGTGCACGAAGTCGTCGCCATATTCCAATCCCGCCTGATACCATCCGTCACCGGGGTCATCAGACGTAGGCACTAAAGTATATTCCTTGCTGAGTTCGCGCACGCAGTCCTTCATCTTTTCGGCATCCTGCGCGTCTACCACTTTGATTTCAAAGTTCCAAATATTTGCCATAGTATAAAGATTGCGATTGCCTATATATCGCGAAGTTTTAAAATCATTATCTTGTTCTTAATTACGTCAGTTTACCTATTGCCCAGTGAGGCGTTGCATGGATTCGCGTATTTGCGGTGTAGCAAAGGTGAGAAGGGGGTGAGGTTCTGAGGTTAAGACGTTCTGAGATTCTGAGGTGTCATATTGCTTCAAGGCCTCTCCAAACGTTTTGAGTCCGCAGGCAATGAGTTTCTCCAAGGGGACTTCTTGCCCAGCATACTCTTGGGCTATTTTCACAATATAAGGGGCATAGAGCCATTTCAGTTCGCTCATTACTCGACTCTCATCCTGCCTTCTGCTCACCACCTTTTGACATAGGATTTCAAACCTGTCATTATCCTCAAAATCCTGATCTTCCACGGGGATACCATATTCCGCGGCGTCACATTTGATTGCTTCCTCCGTAAATCGTTCATAAAATCTATGAGCAAAAAGAGTGTGTCTGCCGTCTGCAATGTCCAACATCTCGTCTATCAGATATTTCTCATCTTCATCAACGAGATTCTTGACTATAGATGCTGTGAGAAGGAAATCCTCCAACACGAAAGGTTGCCCGCTCAGATATACATCTATTTTCGGGAGCGTATAAGATTTCTTAACGAGTTTTAGTTGTCGCACTCCTGAACGCGTTTCCCGCTTTGGGGATTCGGGCGCGTAAGATTGAACACAACGAAAGAGCGCCTCACGCAGTGCGGGCACGGCAAACTTGAAGAGGTGCTGACCTGACGCTGGGTCGAACACCTTTATCGCCTGCTCCAATCCCGACACAGCGGTTTGTATCAATCGTTGCAAAGGAGCTTGGTTTCTCGAGTATTGGTTTGCCAACGCCACCACAAAACGCATATTGGCAGTCAGCAGTCGAACCATTGCCTCAGCATCGCCCTGCTGTGCCTGGACGATGAGGGATTGTTCTTCTTCATGGGAGAGCAACGACTCTCTGCCAATCATCACCAAGAAGTCATCAATATTAAATGCTGAAGCATCTTTTTGCAGATACTCCAAGATGTGCTGTCCTTTCATTTACAATGTTAATTTTATTGGGTAAAATAATTAACGCTTCAAAGGTAGCATTTTAAAAACATTCTACCTGTCATTTAAAGAAATATTTATAGAGTAAGGCTATGAGAAAGTGAGGAGTGAGGAGTGAGGAGTGAGAAGTGAGGAGTATGCCATGCGGGACGACACTCCGGATGGCGCTACTAACTACTCTCTACTAACTACTCTCTATTTTTACATGTATGCGCATGACCGCCAGCAGTTCCTTGAGGTGAGTGAGAGACTCCACAAGTCCTTCGTAGCGATTTGCTCCTATGCGTATCTTTACACGATGCTGGACGGGAAAATATTCAATCGAGAAACGGGTGTCGGCATTGTTCTCTACCTTATAATAGGTCCAGTAACGCTCACGCCCCCACTTTCCACTTCCGTGGGCATGGAAAAGGAATCCACGCTCCTCGCAGAAGCGCTCCAATTCGTTGAGTTCGTGCATAACTAATTATTGCAAAGATGTTCTATAATCGCCCTCGCTCCTTCCTCCGAAAGGTGATGACCGGAAGAAATGCGGTGGCAATGGGATTCGGGATAGTAGCGCAGAAACGCGCTCACGTATTTGTCGCCAAGCAATTCGTCAGCGTCGGCAAAAAAGGCGTGTACTAAAGAGTTATCCTCAGCAGCATGCTCTTCCGCCCACTTTTCAAAAGGAGCATAGGTCGCCACAAGTTCTGCGGGAGCACCGATGGTGGGAAGCACCTCGCTCGGCAACCAGCAGGGGTTTATCAGAATACGGGGCACACCTTTCAGAGTGTGGGTAATAAAACCGCCCAGCGAACTGCCCATAACGAGGTCAATATCGTGCTCACGAATGTACGCCAAAATCTCTTCACGCGCCTTAGCACAATTTGCCTGCGTATAGGTAAATGCTTCCACGGAATATCCCTCGGGCATCAGGCGCTTCAACATGGTAACGGTAGAACCTGAAGCGCTACCGCCATAACCATAGATGTATAGTATTTTCATACAGGTAGTTATTTAAAATTTGCAACTTCATAAGCAAGGGAACGCCAACCAACTTCGGAATTGAAAATTGGAAGTCTCCCCTTATAAATTCTTCTTGATCAAGTCAGACCTTCTTGTCTACTCGTACATAAAAACTTGTGAAGTAAATTTGAATTTATTTTTCAAAACGGCCAAGGCACGTCTTCCACATCCTCATCCACCTCTATTTCTATTTCGTTAAAGCATTCAAGCAGGGCGTCGTAGAGCGTCATTAGCGCTGTGGCATTGGGCAACTCTACACGCATGACAACACATTCAGGGTCCTCGGTATTAAGACCGACAAGCAGTCCTAAGTGCATGGCGTCGCCCACAAGCACATTCATCACCATGCCAATGGGAATATTCAAAGCGCTTTCTTCTGTGGTAGTCACACCGATGCGCTCAGCAATCTTCTTCACCATCTGCACAAGGGCAGTGCGTTGCGACTCGGCGCCACGGATATAAAGGTCGGATTTTACGAACATAGGATAAAGGTTATGAGGTTAGAAGGTTATGAGGTTAGAAGGTTATGAGGTTGCCATTCGGATTGCGTACTCTCGACTATTTATTGCATTATCTATTCAGCGGAATCTTCCACCACTTCATAAATGACCATTGCCGTCCAGTTTTGCCACGCTGAATTGTGTGGGTTGATATATTCGGCAGTGTACTTAATATCTCTTACGACAATCTTATCCTTATGCTCGCAAAGAAAGTTGTTCACCTGCTTCTCAAACTTCTCCAACTCAGGAGTGTGGTCTCTGAAAAGTTTAATCTGTACCATAGTATTTGAATGATGTGTTAATTGAGTTACCTATATAATATAGAAACAAAAAGGAAAAAATTCAAAAAATGGGGCAACTTTTTTTTCGAAAGGTGCTTACAACTTACTTGATTTCTTTGACTCGTGTTCTTCAGTGATTTCTACACTCCCATCGGAGCGATGCCTTATCACCAGAACAAAATCATTGAGCCACCACACAAGATAGATGCAGAAGGCAATCAGGACAATTCCCCAAAGCCCAAAACACAAATCCTTAACGGAATCTACTGCGATAAAGCGAGCGATCAAAGGCAAGCACACACACAGAAAGATTCCGATGGAAATGAGGGTACGTTTGAAACTGAATGTGGGCTTCGCCACTAACTTGGGACGTTCTGCCTTGAGGTCGGGAATATGGATACGGAGACTGTGCAGTTTATCAACACCCTCATCAATGAGTTGCTGACACTCGGCACATAACTGCTTCAGGCGCTTTGTCGTCGAAGAGATGCTACATCCATCGGTGTCCCGCATAAGTGCATCAACCTCTGTGGTGTTTGAGTTTATCCTTTTAGTTATGGTATTAAAATTATCTACAAGGTACTGGCCATATTGAAGAGCGAAGGATATGCGATTGCGTGCCTTCTTGGACTGAGGTTTGTCGCAGAATGGGAACAACCAGAAGGGACGCTCTACAAGTTTGAATGATGACTTGAAGGTCTCCTCCTCAGCACGCAACTCTACCAGCGCCGCAGCAAAGGGTTCAGCACAACGCTCCTCCCACTTCGCCAATAGTCGACGATATTCGGCATCTAACGCCATGAGTTGCGTCCGCTGTTGGGGTGTAGGTTCCTCGTGAGTCTTGCGCTCCTTTATAGCACCATAATGATGGCGTCTATCGGCAGGCATGGACTTTATGGAGATCACTTCGCGCCAATTTGCAGAAAGCGTCTGATCAAGTTGCTCCACATAATCGGCCTGAAATTCAGGCATGACAAAGATGCGGGCTTTGACAATTTTCCACATGGCTTGCTCAGAAAACTGTATTGCCGTATCGGCACCATAGAGATAGATGTCGGCTTCGAGTTCTTCGCTGAGGTCGAGCGGATACTCAAGCGTTTTGACACTGGCAGGGACATGCAATTCGTTGAAGTCAACTTCGCAGAAGGCTCCCTCCTCGATGCGCTCTACGCCTTGGGCGATAGTGATGACACCATCCTCAATGGTGCATTTCGTATTCAGTTCTTGCATAGGTTTTTCTACTACTAAATTTTGCTTATTTTCTTAAAATCCAATTCTCTTGACCACCGACTTGGACTCAAGCTTTTCAGTGGCACAATAGTCCTGTAGCGTGCGAAGCAGACTCTCGGGTTCGCCATGGAGCACAGCGTGGATGGCATGCTTGCGAGCGATGTTTTCAATCTGTCCACCACTGAAGTCAAAGACTGTGGCGAGCGTTGCGGCATCGGTGGTGGAGAGTTCGGGTATCATCTGCTTCCAAATAAGACTACGCACTGAGGCATCGGGTTTGTCAAACCTTATTTTGTAGAGGAAGCGGCGCTCGAAGGCGGTATCGAGATTGTCGGCAAGATTGGTGGTAGCAATGAGGATCCCGTCGAGCGACTCCATCTCCTGGAGGATAATATTTTGTATGGTATTCTCCATCTTATCTACCGCATTGGTGGCACCATTCTTACGTATGCCAATGATGGCATCTGCCTCGTTGAAGAGAAGGATGGGCGCCACTTCGGAGCGGCGTACCAGTTCGCGGTAGCGGTCGAAGAGGGCTTTGATGTTTTTCTCGGAGTCGCCCACCCACTTGCTCTTGATTTGCGGCACATCAACCACCAAAATATCGCGCCCCGTTTGTCGTGCCAACTGATAGACAGTCTCGGTTTTGCCTGTGCCCGGCCTTCCGTAGAAGAGGCATGAAAAACCGTGGCGGAAACCACGCTGCTGCATGCGCTCACGTATCTCGTTGTAACGCTCAGGAAGGAAGAAGGTGCTCAGTTCCGACACTTGGTGCTCTATGGTTTCGGCATAAAACAGAGGTTTCTCGGTGAGCGTTTTGTGGCAGAGCACATCGGCAATTTTCTCTTCCGCACTACAGAGTTTCATCTCGGCAAGCAAGGTGCGCTTGGCGTGGGCTGTGAGGCAATAACTATTGGTATCGGCAATGCCATCCACGGAGCGATGTTCGATAAGATTGTGCCGCATAAGGCGATGCTCGGCTCGGCGCAGTTCGCCTTTTACACGAGAGAAGTCACTCTTGTCGCTAAACACGCACTCCATCTGACCGAAACGAATGTCGTTGTCGTCTTTATTGATAAGCAGGTGGCAGAAGAGCAAGAGGAGCAACAGATTGTCGCCCGAAATGCGCAGTTCGTTTAACTGCTGCACCATGCTTATCTGAGGATTATTAGCAAAGAGTTCTTCAAGTTCGGCAAACAAGTCTTCGGGCGTGATGGCATCATTGTCAAGGTCGTCGAACAGCATGTTCAGTTGCTCAAAAAGGTCGTTGCAATCAAGCCCCGTAAGCGTGGGCAACTGATAGACTTCGTTGCGCTTGAGCGCCTTGATAACGGATTGATTAACGTCAAACGAGTCTTCGTCGTGAACATTGCGATAGCGAATCAAGCGACGGCGCATGAGGGCATCCACATCGGAAGCATAACTGAGCACACGGATGTTGCTCAAGTCAAGGTGGCGGGCGAAGTCATCGTAGTCCACTTTGCGAGGTCCGCGCTCCATGCAGATGCAAAACAGCACCGCCTGTTGCTCTGTGATGCCGTAGCTATCAGCAATCAGCCCAATCTCGAGCGAGGCGTTCTGCAGGAAATCATTGCTCATCTTGCTATCCTTGGACAGTTCCACTACGCGCTCGATGGCTTCGAGCAAAGTAGGAAATTTAATTGACTCACTAAGACTTTTGCCTTTCTGGGCGCACGAATGAGTTTTTGTATCCATGATTTTTCCGTTCGTTTATGGTAGGTTTTATAATATAGCTTGAATCGATTTTGTTTAGAATTTACATACCATTACCGAGAGCATAACAGAACATGCTCTCGATGAAATTTTTAAGGTGCACAGAATGTAGGACGCTTCCTTATCTTTCTTCTAAAGGTTTTTCCGCCTCGTCTTTAAGGAATTGGCGGAGTGTACGTCCGTCATCCGTGCGGAGCGTGTCCAGTCTCTCCTGAGAAACCCTGCGACCGCCGTGCATGTAATGCGATGCTTCAAGCATGATGCGCGAACCGCGGTAGTCAAGGAAGCAAATTTCTTCGCCCGTTTTGGGGTTGGTAAGCACTTTGCCTGAGATGGGAGTGCGATACCCCACACCGTGTTTGAAGGTAAGAAGATTGCCTTCGCGCGAGTCGAGTTTGAACAATTCTGTACGCGCCACGTCACTGGGAAGTCCCTTGTGTGCCAAGTGATGAGGAAGTTCTGCGATGTAACTACGATTTTCCCCTACTACAAAAGTTTTGTCTGCGTGCTTAAATGGATCTTTCATGTCGTTTATTTTTTTGCGATTTCTACTATAATATAGAAACAAAAAGAAAAAAATTCAAAAAATGGGGTAACTTTTTTTTCAAATATTTTTTATGTTGCTCATTTTCAATACTTATAACATAAGAGCAAAAAGGGGGAAAGGTGAACGATGAAAGGTGAAAGGTGAAAGACCATGCGGAGTGATAGCACCGCTCCAGCCTCCCCGTTCTCCGTTCCCCGTTCTCCGTTCACCTTTAACCGTTCCCCGTTAACCTTTTATCTTCAGAACTTCTTAACCTCAGAACCTCAGAACATTAAAACCTGCCCACACGATGTCTTAAATTGTCGTTCGTAAGTTTCTAATTGTTGCTCGAATTATACTCTTTGTTTTCCTTAAAACTATTTCTGTTTTGAGGATACTTAAATTGGGGACGACACAGAGTATTCTTTCGACACGAATGGCACTATCCGCAACAACAAAATTACGGGGCCATGGGGTGCTTTATATTTTTATTACTACCATCTTTGAATCGATAATTCTCAAGAAAGGTTGGAGGTCTCAAAGGAAAAATGTATTTTTGTGCCTTAATGAGGCAGTGTGTCGCACAACGACCTTGACGCTTGGATAACGCGACTTTGTGACACGTGCTTCAAATCTGCCATTCCACCATTTTAAAACGTGAAACTATGTCTATCACGGAACTCATTCACAAAGAAGGTCCCGCCTTTTCATTCGAGGTGTTGCCACCGCTGAAAGGCACGGGTTTTGAAAACCTGCGCCAGACGATTGAAAAGTTGCGAGAATTCAGTCCGAAATATATTAACATCACGACCCACCGCTCGGAGTTTGTTTACAAAGACTTGGGCGGCGGACTCATGCAGCGCCACCGTATGCGCCGTCGTCCAGGAACGGTAGCCGTTGCTGCAGCCATAAAAAATGCTTTCAATATTCCCGTCGTACCTCACGTAGTATGTAGCGGTTGCACAAGGGAACAGATTGAATACATGTTGCTCGACCTTCAGTTTTTGGGTATTGAAAACCTCCTCGTTTTGCGAGGCGATAAGGCGAAAGAGGATGCCATGTTCCAACCTGAACCTGATGGTTATGCGCACACTACGGAGTTGCAGGAGCAAATCAATGCCTTCAACAACGGCACGTTTATTGATGGCTCGCCCATCAAGGTGCCGGGCAAACATTTCTCCTATGGTGTGGCGTGTTACCCTGAAAAGCATGAGGAAGCGCCCAACTTGCAGACGGACATCTCGTGGTTTAAGCGCAAGGTGGAACTCGGTGCGGAATATGGCGTAACGCAACTCTTTTATGACAATCAGGCATACTTCCGCTTCGTAGAGAAATGCCGTCAAGAGGGAATCCACGTGCCCATCATCCCAGGTATCAAACCGATCACAAGATTGGCGCAGTTGCAGGTCGTTCCCAAGGTGTTCCATTGCGACCTTCCTGAAGCACTTGTCCGAGAAGCGCAGAAATGCACTACGGATGAACAGGTAAAACAGTTAGGCATTGAATGGAGCGTAGCACAGTGTAAAGAACTCCTCGCTCACGGTTGCCCCAGTCTGCATTTCTACACCGTTTCAGCGGTAGATTCTATTGCGGAAATTGCGAAACAAATTTATTAAAAGGAGAAAGGAAAAAGGAGAAAAGAGAAAAATGCAGGAACGTTATAGTCCAACCGCATGGTTTCTCATTTCTCATTTCTCAAATCTCATTTCTAATTTTCCCCCATGCTCTACTCCTCCATCATAGCCCAAGAAGGCATTAAGGAAAGACTCCGTCGGCAAATCGTAACGGGGAGAGTTCCGCATGCCCAACTCTTTAGCGGGCCTGAAGGTTGCGGAAAGTTGCCCATGGCGCTCGCCTTTGCCGAGGCATTGCTCTGCCAGTCGCCCGTCGATGGCAATCCCTGTGGCGAATGTCGCTCCTGCAAGATGATGAAGCATTTTGAGCACCCCGACCTTCACTTCCTGTTTCCCAACAAGAAGTCTTCAGAAGAAACTTTAAGCACAGCGCATCTCCGCACTTGGAGAGATGAGCTGGCGCGTTCCATATATCTTGACACAAAACGCTGGTATGCCGCAATGGGTACGGAAAACCAGCAACCCATTATCAATGTGAAGGACGCCGCTTACATGTCTGACGCTTTGAGTTTGACAGCCCAACAAGGAGGTTACAGAGTGGTGATTGTTTGGCACGCAGAATTGATTAACGAACAGGCGGCGAATAAAATTCTAAAGATTCTGGAAGAACCACCTACGAAAACGGTGATTATTCTGATTACAGAAACGCCCGAGCGATTGCTCCAAACGATTGTCAGTCGCACACAAAGCATTGAATTTCCAGCACTGACGCCCACCGAAATCCAAGAAGTGCTCGTCAAACAGCATGGCATGGCCGACGAAATGGCACTCACCATTGCGCGTAATGCCAACGGAAGTTACACACAAGCCGTAAACTTGATTCAGGCAAACGAAGAAACCGCCATCTTCTTCGACCTCTTTGTGCAACTCATGCGTAAATGCTACATGCGCGACATTAAGGAGATGCACAAATGGAGTGAACTCGTAGCAGAATGGGGGCGCGAAAAACAAAAAAACTTCCTACGCTACTGCCAACACATGGTGCGCGAAAACTTCATCTTTAATTTTCACGACCCTAACTTAAATTACCTTGCCGCTAACGAACGCGACTTCTCAACGCGCTTCTCGCCCTTCATCAATGAGAGAAACGTTATCGGCATTATGGAAGAACTCTCACTCGCTGAGCGAGACATCACGCAAAATGTCAATCCCCGCATGGTGTTCTTTGACTTTGCGCTCAAGATGATTGTCTTGCTCATAAAATAAGTTTATGCTCAAAAACAACTCATACATTTAGAGCAATTAGAATATCTCCCCTAAAAAATATATGAACAAAGAATTTATGATACATCCCTGCCTGCGCGGACTCAGTGCGAAAGGTTGCGGCAGACAGGACAAACAACTGAATACGTACGACTACTTTGCCGACATCCCCGGCAATAACGATGCGTGCGACCTCGTAGAGGTGCAATTTAAGCACACTCGCAAGGGATATTATCGCAATGAAAATCGCATTCCCCTGCAAAAGGGAGACATTGTTGCCGTAGAAGCATCACCAGGTCACGACATCGGTGTCGTAACCCTCACTGGGCAGCTCGTTCCTCTGCAAATGAAGAAGGCATGTCTCAGACCCGACACCGAAATTAAGCGTATCTATCGCAAAGCTCGCCCTGTGGACATGGAGAAATACGAAGAGGCGCAATCACGTGAGCATGACACGATGATACAAGCACGTCAAATTGCCAAGAACCTCAATCTCGACATGAAGATTGGCGACGTTGAGTATCAAGGAGACTGCAACAAAGCCATTTTCTACTACATCGCCGACCAGCGTGTCGATTTCCGTCAACTCATTAAGGTGCTCGCCGAAACCTTCCACGTACGCATAGAAATGCGTCAGATTGGTGCACGCCAGGAAGCCGGACGCATCGGAGGAATTGGACCTTGCGGACGCGAACTTTGCTGTGCCACATGGGTAAAAAACTTCAATAGTGTTTCAACTGCCGCTGCGCGTTTCCAGGACATCTCTCCCAACCCTCAGAAATTGGCTGGACAGTGTGCAAAACTCAAATGCTGCCTCAATTATGAAGTTGACACGTACATGGAAGCCGCACGCAAATTACCCAGTCGTGAAATAACGCTCGAAACTGCCGATGCTACGTTCTACCATTTCAAAACCGACATCCTTGCCGGCACTGTAAGTTACAGCACTGACAAACGCATGGCTGCAAATGTAACAACCATCTCAGCGGAACGTGCTTTTGAAGTGCTTAACATGAACAAGCGTGGCGAAAAGCCCCTTACGCTGAACGACACAACGGAAGTTGCGCCCACCACTCCTATTGACTTGGCAGAACAGGAAAGTCTTACGCGTTTTGACAAATCGAAGCGTAAGGGCAATAAGCATCACAATGATAAGTCGCGCCATAACGGAGGGCAGCAAGACCAACGCCCCCACAACGAACACCGCAACAACCGTGGCGACCGCCGACCTAAGAAGAAAGGTCATTCAGAGCGTTAAATCGCGCACTCCATTCTCGCAATAACATAAGGGTTACTATGCGAAACATCCTTCTGTTCATCATATTCATGTGTGTAGGCTGCACTCCTTATGCAGCCTACACTGCTTTTCTACCCGTAGATAATGAGCAGTGGGTCCCAACGGATTCCGTCAAATTTGAAATCTGCGTTCCGACTTCCTCAAATCCCCACACCTTACACATTTGTGTGCGAACGACAGAGACACATCCGTTTGACTCCATCTATCTTCCGTTGGAAATTACCCAAGTTTGGCAAGCGCCAGATACGTCAAGAACTGACACCCTCTGCGTTGCTCTTTTCGACCCTACGGGCAATAAAAACGGCAAGGGGATTAACCACCGCGACATCCGTGTCGAACTCTGTACGTTGGAACCTACCGACACGTTAAAGGGTATGATTTCCATCCGTCCCTGTCTCCCCCACCCCGTTCATGGAATTAGTCACGTGGGAGTAGAGTTCCGTTAAGACGGTTTCCCTTTTGCGCCATACAGTTTCTCACTTACGACCGCCTAAAAGTAATTCTCTGCCAAGGAAGTTACTTATTGTTTTTCTCAATTCTCATTTTATCCATGCTCCCTCTCTATTTCGCGCCACTACAAGGTTTTACAGAAGACACCTATCGCCGAATTCACCACGAATTAATAGGTGGCGTCACTGCCTACTATACTCCATTCTTACGCATGGAGCATAAAGGCATTCGCACGAAAGATGCACGCGATGTGCGTCCGGAATTTAACGTGGGCGTGCCAGTTATACCTCAAGTTATCGCTAAGGACGGAGCGGAATTTACTTTCCTTGTGGACTATCTATCGGACCTGGGATATCGTGAAATAGACATCAACATGGGTTGTCCTTTCCCGCTTCAAACGCGTCATGGCAGAGGTGCGGGGTTGTTACAACATCCCGATTGCGTCAAGGAGATAGCCGACCTTATCCGCCAGCGCCACGACCTTACGTTTAGCATCAAAATGAGACTCGGACAAACCGAGGCAACAGAAG
>CALCUV010000013.1 GCA_937906765.1 uncultured Prevotella sp. | reverse complement strand
GGCCGCTGAAGTACTCGAGGGCTTTGGCGTGATGTACGTTGACGCAAGTTCTACATTCGAAGCTACTCAGGGCTTCTTTGTAAGTGCTAAGGGTACAATGAACCTTGCAGGTACAGCAACTATTGCTGACGCATTAACCAACAACGGTCAGGTGAACGTTGCGGGCGGTACTGTGAAGGTTGCAAGTGGTAAAACTCTTGCCAACGCAGGTACTGTTTACGTAACTGGCAATGCAACTATTGACGCTAAGGTAACAGGAGAAGGTTGGTTCTATATGAACGGTGTAAACCTCAATGCTGCTACTAAGTTGGACGGTGCTAAGGTTGCTTTCATCAACGGTACAAATAATGTTGCAGGTTCTACTATCAAGAACGGATTCTTCTCTGTAGGTGTAGGTAAGGATGCCGAAGCTGAAAAGGCTGCTGCATTTGCTACTGCTAATGCTCTCACATTGGGCAACGTTGTTGTAAACGTTTCTGAAAACGCAACCATCGGCGGCAATGGTGCCTCATATAGCGGTTGGGTAGGTTCAGCTTACAGCGCTGACAAGACTCAGCACACATATACCTTGAACGTGAACAACTCACAGGCTGCATTCGGCTACATGCACGTGTCCAAGGACGGTGTTTTGAACGTTGACGGTCGCACAATCGATGGCAACAAGTACAAGCAAGACGGTGCAGTTGTTGATTTCTATGCTGGCGAATTTATTGTTAATGGTAACGTTACCCTTAATAACGTTGACGCTTGGGCTAAGTTCACCAAGATGTCTGTTGACCACGTAGGTGGTATCCTCAATATCAATGGTGATACTAAGTTTGAATCAAGCATTCACAACGGTAGTAACACGAGCACTTCGCTCAAGTTCTGGAATGCAGGTGAGTTTAACGTAGCTAAGGACGCAACTGTAGAAGTTGACAACGGTACAGTTCTCGTTGACGGTGCTAAGCTCAACATCTCAGGTAATGTAACTGCTAAGGGCGCTGTGACTGGTAACGGTGCAATCACTTTGAAAGATGCAACAGCTGTATATACTGCACCCGCAAACCTTGCGGTTGTTACAGACCTCGCAAACAAGATGGTTATATACAAGGAAGGCGCTTACAAGGTGTATGACCCCGCTGCTAAGATTGGCGATGTATTCTACCTCACGCTCCAGGAAGCTATCGATGCTGCTGTAAATGGTGATGTTATTACATTCGTTAATGATGTAAAGGAAAACGTAACAGTTGCTCAGACTCCCGATGTGAAGTTCACTATCGATGGTGCGCAGAAGGCAATGACTGGCGTTATCACTATTGATGGTAAGAGCAGTGGTTATCCTACTGCAGGCGTTACAATCCAGAACGTGAAGTTTGATGCTACGAACATCGCTACAGATGCTTGCATCAGACTCGGTGATGGTACAAATCTTACACGTTACACTAACAACGTAACTGTTAAGGACTGTTCGTTCACTGGTGGCAATAAGGAAAAGGTTGCTATCAAGTCTTATACTGGTGGCGACAAGAACCTTACTGTAACTGGTTGTACAGTTGACGAAACAATGCACTCTTTGATTCAGGCAGTTAATATCACTGGTGTTGTAGTTGATAACTGTATTGTTAAGTCAAAGAACGGTATCAACTTGAACTCTTCTTCAAATGTTGAAATCAAGAACTCAACAATCGAAGTTAACGGTTACGCTGTACGTGCTGGTGTTAGCGGTGGTACAAGTGGTAAAATTGAGCTTACAAACAACACATTGAAGACTGACAACTCTGAAGGTGATGCTGTTATCGTGATTCGTGGTACAGCTGCTGAACAGATTAACCTCTCAATGTCACAGAACGTTGTAAGCGGTACAACTCACATCAGCGGTACAACAGCTAAGACTCAGGTTTCTGCTGATGCTAACTACTGGGATGGAGAAGCATATCCTAAGGTATCTGGTACTGAAGTTAAGGTTAACAATTATTATTCAGATGCTGCTAAATCTACATTGGTTAATAATCATTTTGGTGGTTCAATCGTTGGTTATGTAAACGAAAACCGTATCTGGGGTGATGCTTGGGGTAACGCTTTTGTAAGCTATGAAGTTAAGGTTCTCGATGCTAATGGTAACCTTATGGGTACAACAACCCTTAACAACGTTGGCAACATTATCGATGGTACTGTAAACGTAACTTGGGGTATCAACTTCGTAGGCGATTCTACCGATCCTTACTGGACATGGCAGTGGACAACACGTCCTTCAATCACGAAGATGCCTGCAAAGGTTCAGCTTTGGATTGATGGCGCAATGGTAAACGAAGGTCCTGTTAAATTCAATGCTCCTGACAACTTGAACGCGATTGTTGCAGTTGTAACCGACGTTGACGGTAATATCATTTCTTGTCACACATCTGTTGCAAACGCAGCTGCTACAAATGCAATGAATATTGCTCTGTTGCGCAACACAACTGAGGAGTATATTTTGCCTCCTGGCGTGCAGTTCAACCGTAACGGTTTCACTGCTGAAAACGTGAAGAAGTGTATTGCCCTTATCGGTTCACAGAGATTTGCTTCTCTTCAGGATGCTGTTAATGCAGTGCAGAATGGTGAGACTATCACTTTGAAAGAAAATATTGAAGGTTCTGTACACGTCAACAAATCTAACGTTGCGTTCACTATTGATGGTGCTATCTCTAACACTGAAAAAGCCAAATTCAATGGTAAGATCGAAATTAACGTTGGTCAGAACGTAACAATCAAGAATATTGATTTCGTATGGACAGATGACGCAGCACACGACTTTATTGGTAATGTAGGTAGCCCAACAGGCAAGAACTACAACACTACACTTTTGGTAGAAAAATGCTCATTCGTGGGTAATGGTAAGGATAATGTTGTGGCAGTTCGCACTATCCATCCTACTTCTGTACAGATTAAGGATTGTACTGCTACAGGCATGCACTCATTCTTGCAGAATACAGGTGGTCAAAGCGTTTCTGTTGATGGCGTAACAGTTACAGACTCTAAGGGTGGTTTGGCAATCGGTTCACCCAATAACATTGTGACCGTTAAGAACTGTAACTTGACAACAGATAATTACGGTATCCGTTTGGATGCTGTAACTGCTGGCACAGGCGCTGTTCTTGAAAACAACAAGATTTCTGCTTACATCCCTGTTTCAGTTCGTAAGGCTTCTGCTAAAACTTACGATTTGTCATTCCTTGGTAGCGAATCAACTTACACTGCTTCTAATGGCGACCAAGTTTGGTGTGCTATCTGTAAAGATGAATATGAACCTGGTGTTGCTTTGAATCCTGGTACAGGTAACGTTAGCGTAGAATTGAATGACACTGGTCTTCTTCTCAGTGGCGTTTACGGAAACTTCGGTGTCGCTACAATCGGCAAGTCTAACTACTTGACATTTGAGGAAGCTCTTGCTGCCGTTCAGGATGGTGAAACAATTCAGCTTACAGGTGTTGAAGGTGATGAAAAGTCTAAAGAAATTGACTTCACTAAGGACATCGAATTCACTATCACAGGTAATGCTCCTAAGTATGCACTTCCTGTTATCACCTTCAAGAATGCTAAGGTAACCATCAAGGATGCAGAAATTCTCATTCCTGAATTGGATGCACGTCAGAATGCTGAAATCAATATTGTAAACTCTACTGTTCACGATGCAGGTGGCAACTCTATTGCCAAGTCATACTTCAACGGTACTATCAATATTGACGAGACATCTACCGTTTACATGATGCAGGTAACTACTATGGGTTACATCAACGTTAAGGGTATATTGAACGCTACATGGCAGACTAATGTATATGGCAACGGTTTGATTAATCTTGCTCCCGGTGCTACATTTAACACTGCTGCGCTCCACCTCACAGGTCAGGATTACAACGATCGTGACAACACTGACACAGAACGCGTTGGTAAGCCTGCAACAATCGTTGTTGACGGTGCTACCCTCAATGTAGGTAAGGTTAAATCGGACAATGGTGCTGACTACAGTTACAACTCTTCTAAGGGTATCAACGTAGGTACTATTGACGGTAAGAGCGCTCTCTTGGACATCAAGAACGGCGGTGCTGTTAACTTCTACATGGCAAACGGTCAGACTACCAACTTCGGTGCTGGCGCAACTGTAAATGTTGCTGCTTCTACATTGAAGACTATCTGCCGCGACGCAAATGGTACAGTAACTTTGGATAACAACGGTACTGTAAACGTAACGGGTGCTTCTCAGTTGGATGTTAAGAACTTCACTGGTAAGGCTATTAATGCTACTGACGCAACGCTTGCTGACGTTCAGTTTGGTGGTGCAGTGAATGCATTCGGTACAAACAACATTAGCGGTACTTCAACTATCGGTGGTATCCTCGGTTTGGGTTACGAAACTAATCCTACTGAACAGGTCGTTGTTAACATTACTGGCAACTTCACTGGTACAAACGTTGTTGTAAGTACTAACAGTGGTGTTGATAACATCTTGAACGTTGGTAAGGCTGATGGTGCACGCACAACAGTACACTTCGGTCAGCTCGGTGCTTTTGCTGATGTGAATGTTGCTAATGCTGACGTTACTTATGATTATGCATTCGTAAGAAACGATTTCAATGCTACTAACTCTACATTCGAGATCAAGGGTGGTGTTAACACATACTTCGCGGGTAACGCAAAGGTTGTTCTCGATAACACAACTTGGGCTCTTCCAGGATTTGCAAACATTGGTAGCTACGGTGGTTATGGCTATGGTAATGCTGATGTGACTTTGAAGAATGGTTCAAGCATGACTGCTACCTTACTTGGTATTGAACGTAGCGGAGAGAATGTTGTGAAAGTTGCTATCGACGAAACATCAAGCCTCACTGCAACTAACCTCACTAACCAAGGCGAGATGAACATTGCTGGTACAGTTACTGCTTCTACTCAGATTGCAAACACTGGCACCATCAACTTCACTTCATTGACGGCTAAACTTGTTACTCCTACAGCAGGTGTTGCAATCAAGCATGCATTTGAAGAAAACTACAAGATTGTTTACAAGGATGGTGCTTACAGCTTCGGCGACTTCGTTGCTGAAATCAACGGCACTTACTACGACACTATCCAAAGTGCATTCGGTGCGCTCACTGAAGGTGCAACGCTTAAGTTCCTCAACGACGTAACAGTTGATGAAGCATGGGACTGCCGCTTTAATGGTGCTTTGATTGCTGTTGCAGACGTAACTATTGATGGTAACGGTAAGACCTTGAAACTCACTAGTGACGTTGAAGACATGAACTGGAATACTGTATTCCGAGTTGCTGCTCCCAACGCTACATTCAAGAACTTGACTATCGATGCAAGCGAAGCTGAAAAGATTCAGAGAGGCATCTCTGCTCAGTTGAGCATCACTGTTGACAACTGTAAGTTCATCGGCAACGGAACAACATCTAAGTATGGTGTTATCTACGGTGAAGGTGCAGGTGATGCTATCGGTTCTGTTGTTGCTACAGTTACAAATTCTACATTCGTTGACAACAGCTTTGGTGTGAGCGATAACAGAAACGGTCAGGATGCTAAGAGCGTTACACTTACAGGCAATACCTTCACTAACGCTAAGGTGCTCTTGAGTGCTAAAGACAATGTTACGTTCAACGATAACATCGTGAACGGTGCATCTGTAGTTATCACTTCACACAAGAATGCTACGCATGTTAGTGTAGAAGCAAATGGCAATACTCTTGATGCAACTCAGGCTAACCAGATTACAACTAATCCTGACCGAGTTAATGCACAAGATGCGTTTGCTAAGGCTGTTGCAACAAACAACAATGTTTACTATTTGACATTGCCTGAAGCAATCGAAGCAGTTGCTGCTGATGCTACAATCAAGATGCTCGCAGATGTTACAGGTGCTGGTGCTGTCATCAACAAGAATGTAACAATCGACTTCGACGGCAAGACTTACACATTCAACCAGGCAGTTGGTTCTACGGGTACGGAATCTAACGGTTTCCAAATCTTGAAGAACAACACAGTTACCTTGAAGAACGGTACGTTGAACGTTGCTGAGTCTGCTAAGGCTACATTCTACACAGTGATTCAGAACTACGCAAACCTCACTATTGAGAATATGAACCTTGACGGTACTAATCTCGACAAGTGGTCTGCAACTGACGGTGATTCTTACGTGCTCTCTATCAACAGCGGTAACGTTTACATCAAGGGTAACACGAACATCACTGCAAATAACGACGGTGACAAGGCATTCGCATTTGATGCGTGCGACATGACTGCGAAGGGCTACACTCTTCCTGTTGTAACAGTAGAAACTACTGGCACTATCGAAGGTTTGATCGAAAGCACTGCTACTATCATCATCAAGGATGGTACATTCTCTATCGATGTGAACCCATGGTGTGCTGAAGGTCTCACTGCAGAACCCTTAACTAATGGCTACTACTCTATCGTTACTGGTATCACTATCATCGATGGTCAGATGTCAGAGTTTACGAATGCTGAAGATAAGGTGGTTGACTACATTCGCTATGAACGTACGTTCAAATACGCAGAAAAGTGGCAAGCTCTCTTCTTACCATTCGAAGTACCTGTTGCTACTCTAAACGACCTCGGTTACGAAGTTGCTTACCTTTACGACGTTCATAATAAGGTTGTAGCTGGTGAAGAAATTGATCCTTCTATGATTGAATCAGTTCACTTCGTTAAGATTACTAAGGGTACATTAAGAGCAAATCATCCTTACATTATCAGAGCGACTAAGAACGCGGATTTGAATCTTGTTCTCGAACTTCAAAACGCTAAGTTGCATAGCACTGCAGCACATAAGATGGTTTCTGTTGAGTCAGCAACAACTACAACACGTTACATCTTTGCAGGTACATATAAGAAAGTTAACCGTGCAACGCTCACTGGTAATGATAACATCCCATGTTTAGCAATTAATACTGGTGACGATATTGAAAAACATGGAGGATGGCAGAAGATGCCTTCAGGCGCAAACTTGGCTGCATTCCGCATATTTATGTATATCATAAATAAGGATGGTTCACCTGTAATCATTAGCGATGAGGCTGCTCAAGCAATCAAGATTCGAATCGTTGGTGAAGAAAATGAGGATGGTATAACATTCATCGATAATGTTGAAAATAACATCCAGGATGAAAACTTCATTTACGACCTCCAGGGCCGTCGCGTTCTCGAACCTAAGAAGGGTGGTCTCTACATCATCAACGGTAAGAAGGTTTACTACAACAAGTAAAAATGTTTCATCCCTGCGGGCGGCATTCCCGCCGTCCGCAGGATACTAAAAAAAAAGACTAAGCATATATGAAAAGAATTTATGTAAAGCCTGAACTCGAAGTGGTAATGTTCTCTCCAGAAAGTTTAATGCTTTCGGCTAGTAGTGGTGATCAACAACCCGTCATCCCTGGTGAAGGTAGTGATACTGATTTTGACGGATCCAACAAACGCCAGAACACTTGGAACTCCAACAACTGGGAATAATCTCCTTTGGAGCATGACATCATAGGAATAAGTTCCTAATGCGCATATAATTAAAGCG
The DNA here is from genome assembly GCA_937906765.1 of uncultured Prevotella sp. Lineage (GTDB taxonomy): Bacteria > Bacteroidota > Bacteroidia > Bacteroidales > Bacteroidaceae > Alloprevotella. Next base: position 2,441 of record CALCUV010000013.1, on the reverse strand, counting down.
GCGTGACCCAAAAGTCACGCCGCTTTAATTTTGCGCTGCAGTTTCCCGCTTTGCCAGTAGGGACGCTGAATCTGGAGATAATATAATCAACATGATTAAACAGATTCCACAGATACCTTGCGGAGTGTTTCCACTTGACAGGTAGGGACGCACGGCGCGTGCGTCCGCTATCCATTGCATTTTCAGCGCTGTACCTTTCTTTAATTACGGACGCACGGACCGTGCGTCCCTACCTGCCAATTATTATTTTCCTCTGTCACTAAACCATAAAACAGTTTATTTCCGTGTAATCTGTTGATAAATAAAAGTCAACAGACAATAGACAACCGACGCCAAACCGAGGGCAATCAAGTTTACTTGAATTGCCGAGGAGCGAAGGAGGAAAAGACCACAAAGTGGGATTAACAGACAACAGACTATAGACAACAGACTACCATCCGGATGGGACTGTTGACCGTTGACCGTTGTCCGTTGACCTCAAAAATCCGTGTAATCTGTTGACAAAAAGAAGGAACAGGAGGGAAACTTTGATTGACAGGTAGGGACGCTGAATCAGTTGACAAGAAAAACGGGATTCCCCATTCCCCGTTAATCGTTCCCCGTTAAACGTTAAACCTTAAACGTTCCCCGTTAATCGTTAAACGTTAAACGTTAATCGTTCTCCGTTCCCCCTTCCCCTTTCTCAAAGACATCACGCTAAAAATTAGTGAATTTATGGCATTGATTTGCCTAGCGGTAGAAAAAAACGTATCTTTGCGACGTGTAAATGATACATGTATGGACAAAAGACTGTATATCGTTGCGGGATGTAATGGAGCAGGAAAGACCACGGCGTCGTTCACGTTGTTACCCGAGATATGGGATTGTAATGAGTTTGTCAATGCAGACGAAATTGCTCGTGGACTTTCTCCATTAAATCCTGAAAGTGTTGCTGTGCAGGCTGGAAGAATCATGTTAGCACGAATAGATGAACTTCTGCGACTGGGAAAAACATTTTCAATTGAGACAACTCTCGCAACACGTTCCTACGTTCATTTAATAAAGAAAGCCCATGCCAAGGGATACGTTGTGCATTTATTGTTTTTCTGGTTGAACAGTCCAGAAGTTGCCATACAGCGCGTTGCAAAGCGCGTAAGCGAAGGAGGACATAATATTCCTAGTGATATCGTTCGTCGCCGATATAACTTAGGGATTGCCAATTTCTTTAATTTATACAAGGACATTGTAGATACGTGGATGCTCGTAGATAATGCCTGTAATCCCCGAGTGATTGTTGCAACAGAAGAACGAATCATAGAAGTTAAACGTTACAAGCAAATCCAGAATTATGTCAAGTAGTCAGAAAGAACAAGCCACTCAAGACTTAATTAGAGGCTTAGAATTGGCAGAATACCGCATGCTTAGGGAAAAAGCCATGCGCAACCAGACCATCATTCAAGGTGATGGCGAAACTGGATGGCGCGAGGTGTCAGCCCGTGAACTTTTTGAAGAAATTTATAAGCAACCCGCCCCCACATATTAATAGAAGCGGGGAGGGTGTCAAAGATGCAACCAATAAGTACCGCGCATCACGTGTCTCACGGGTGTCTTAGGGAAAAGAATACACAGTAGGTAGGGCTACGGTCTTACCTGCTGAAGTTTTATACCGAAGTATTGCAGTTCGCTAATCAGTTGATAAAAAATACGCGTAGATCCTCGCGATACACTGGAGCCATTTCACCTGTATGATAAGCAAAATTCCAAGTGTGGTACTTTTTCTACCAAGGCTTGGTATTTTTTGTACCAGTACTGGTATTTTTCGTACCACGCCTTGGTACGAGTTGCACATTACTAACCGGAATTTTACCAAGTAGGATAAATTGTTTTTCAAGTAGGATAATTTCTTTTCCTTTACTTGGAAGGAAAATTCCCAAAGGGGGTTGAAAATCTTTGTGAGATCTCGCCGTTCCGATTCCTTGCATCACAGGGCGGGAGTACGCTTACCGACTCCGTTGACCGTTGACCTCAAAATCCGTGTAATCAGTTGATCAAAAGAAGGAACAGGAGGGAACTATGATTGACAGGTAGGGACGCACGGTCCGTGCGTCCTCCCTCAATCGGAAATTCTCCACTGAATGCTCGCACGGTCCTCAAGCAAATGAATGTTCCGCGGGAAAATCCAATGAACACGACGGACGCACGGGCCGTGCGTCCCTACAGGCAAGGCGGGAAACTACAGCGCAAAAATAAATCGGCGTGACTTCACATGTTGTGGGTCACGCCGATTTAATTATATGCTTATGCAGAGTGTATCTGCAGGTTCATCGAGATTAGTTCTCAGTCCATTGTTCTTGGTTCCAGCCATTAGTTTGAGGTTGACGCTTGTTTGTACCAGCTTCACCATCTCCACCCATAGGCATACTACTCGAAAGCATTAAACTTTCTGGAGAGAACATTACCAC
>CALCUV010000012.1 GCA_937906765.1 uncultured Prevotella sp. | reverse complement strand
TTAACGGTGAGGGGTTAATGGTGAAGGGTGATGAGGCGGAGTGCATTGCTGTTGCTCAAAAAAGTGCTTCATTGCTACTTATTGGTGAGCGTTGCAATGTGGCGGGCTCACGCATGTTTAAGACGATGATTGAGGAGAAGCGCTATGCAGATGCCGTGGCGTTAGCCGTGAAGCAAATGGAGAACGGCGCATGGGGAATTGATGTGAACGTTGATGCTCCGATGCTGGATGCTCCATCGGAAATGAGGCAGGTGCTTAATGCTTTCATGGGCGAAGCAAGGTTGACGGGTGTGCCCATTATGATAGACTCCTCCAGTTGGGAGGTGGTGGCACAGGCATTGTCTCGCGTTTCGGGTAAGGCAATCGTCAATTCACTTACGCTCAAAGATGGTGAGGAAGCATTTTTGCGGAAAGCACGTGTTGTGGCAGATTATGGCGCTGGACTTGTTGTGATGGCGGCAGATGAACAAGGGCAAGCCACTACTTATGAACGCCGTATGGAAATTTGTGAGCGTGCTTTCACTTTGTTGCGAGAGCAACTGGATTTTCCTGCAGAAGATATTATTTTTGACCCTAACGTGTTGGCCATCTGTACGGGAGTGCCTGAACACATGGCATATGCCAAAGACTTATTGCGTACTATTAGCGAATTGCGTCAACGCTTCCCCGAGTCTCACATTATTGGCGGATTGAGCAACTTGTCATTTGCCTTTCGTGGATGCGAACCCATGAGGCGTGCGCTTCATAGTGTGTTTCTCCATCATGCAAGGCAAAGAGGCATGGATATGGTGATTTTGAGTCCTGCCGCACTAACGGATTATGAGGCGATTCCTCAAGATTTGCGTACGCTTTTGGAAGATGCCGTGGTGAACGGCACAGACGTCACTCAAGAACTGATGGAGCGTAGTCAGCAAATGAGAGTTCAGACTCATGCTCCCGTAGTGAAGCGGGAGGAACAACGTCAGTTTTCTCCTGAAGAGCGACTTCAAAACGCCGTGCTCCGTGGGGGCAGTGCAACTTTGGAAGCAGACGTAGCAACTTTGCTTCAAACCACCCCTCCGCTTGACATTATTGCCATTTATTTGATGAAGGCAATGGAGCGGGTAGGGGACTTGTTTGGACGTGGCGAAATGTTCTTGCCCCAAGTGATTCGTGCGGCAGAGGTAATGAGTAAGGTAGTAACATTGTTGCAACCTCACCTTGAGCAATCTGCTTCGCACGTCTCCGAACCTATGCGCCACACCGCCGTTCTCGCTACGGTTAAGGGGGATGTTCACGACATTGGTAAAAACATTTGCGCCACCTTGTTGCGTTGCAATGGATTTGAGGTAATTGACCTTGGAGTGATGGTTGAGGCGGATGTGATTGTGAAAACGGTTGAAGAGGTGCAACCTGATTTTGTAGGACTCAGCGGACTCATAACTCCCTCGTTGGGAGAGATGCAATGTGTCGTTGAGGCGCTTCACCGCTTGGAAATTCTGACTCCCATACTCATTGGTGGGGCAACAACCTCTGCCGAACATACAGCGTCTCATCTTGCTCCTCACACAGATGCTCCTGTGTTATGGACGTCTGACGCTTCACAACTTGTGTTGCTTGCCAAAAAACTATATGTGGAAAATGAGGGGCGGAAAATCTTGTCGCCTTATGTTTCACAATTACAATCCGAGCAAGAAACGTTGCGGGCATCATTAACGCCAAGCGGTTCGTTATCACCGCTTCAGGAAGTCAGAGACAAGAAGGTGGAACTGTATTAATGTTCTGAGGTTCTGATGTTCTGAAGTTTTGATGTTCTGAAGCTCTGATGTTGCATCATTCTTGAAGAGGGTGCCTTCTTAACAAAATATTTGTTAATTTTGCGGTGAAGAAAATAAATAAACGATGGTCATGAACAAATTGTTGCTTTATCTCCTGTTGTTGCTCCTCCCCGTGAAGGGGCTTTCATTTGTTGTGGTGAAAGACGGGCAATTTTATGCCGACGGAAAACCATGGCGTGCGGTGGGAGTGAATCTGTTGGGCGACATTAGTGATAAACTTGTCTTTCATGATGTTGCCTGTTTCGGATGGAATAGCGTTCGCATTGCTCCAGGCTCCGTGAAGCAACTCTCTCTGTTCGTAAAGTGGGCCAAGCGTGAGGGGTTGAAACTCTGTGTTGTTGTGGCAGATGATAGTTGGCAGGTAAAGGAAATTTCCTCCTTTCGCAAGAAGAAAGAAATTTGGGCATGGGAAGTGACGAGTGTGGCAATGGCAGAAAGGGTGAAGACTGCTTGTCCGAATCATCTCGTAAGTTTAGGTTCCGACCCTCTCCTTGTCAATCTCCAACGCTATGCCGACGACGCTCTTTTCTGCCGTCACGTAGATTTTCTTTCCGTCGCGTTGCTCCCTATTGAGCGTCAGTGGGTAGCACCCACCAACTTGTATTTGGGGCTCCGTAATGCCTATGTGAAAACAGAAGAGATGACACACTTATTGGTTCAGCGCATGCGTTTGCAGTCAAAACCGATTGTGGTTGCCTCATGCTCTTATCCGCGTGACAAGGGTTTTCGTCTCCCTGAGAGTTCCACGTCCTTGCGCGATAGTTACTTCCATTTTGTGCTCCATTACACTTTAGCGAATCATGACGCCCCCCTTTTCGGAGGCATCTATTTTCAAGAATGGAAAGCATTGCCCATTGCGGGGGACGACGATTCCCGCCTGACGTCTTTCTCCATTTATCCGAATGACACAACAACGCAACAATTAGTTATCAAATATTCAAGATGAAAGAAATTAAATGGGGCTTTATCGGTTGTGGAGAAGTGACCGAAAAGAAAAGTGGTCCCGCATTCTCGCTAATAGAAGGGTCAAGCGTAGTGGCCGTTATGAGCAGAAGCGCCGAAAAAGCGCGCTCTTACGCTCAGCGTCATGGCATCAAGCATTGGTACACCGACCCACAGGCATTGCTTGACGACCCCGAGGTCAACGCCATCTATATCGCTACTCCACCCTCCACTCATGCCACCTTTGCCATAATGGCCATGAAGGCGGGCAAACCCGTTTATGTTGAGAAACCCATGGCGGCCAATTACGAAGATTGTTGCCGCATCAATCGCATTTCCCACACAACGGGCATGCCCTGCTTTGTTGCATATTACCGCCGTTATTTGGATTATTTTAATCGCGTTAAGCAACTCATTTTCGCGGGTGAAATAGGCAATGTCGTAAATGTGCAAATCCGCTTTGCTGTGCCCCCGCGCGACCTTGATTACAATTCTCAAAACCTCCCTTGGCGCGTTCAAGCAGACATTGCGGGCGGGGGGTATTTCTACGACCTTGCGCCCCATCAGATTGACTTGCTCCAGGAAATGTTCGGTCCCATTATTGAAGCCGAGGGTTACACGGCCAATCGTGGCGGTCTTTATGAAACGGAAGACACCGTTAGCGCCTGTTTCCGATTTGCCAACGGAGTTCCAGGTTCTGGTAGTTGGTGCTTTGTGGGGCATGAATCTGCCAAGGAAGACAGCATCCAAATCATCGGCGACAAGGGTTCCGTCAGTTTCTCCGTCTTTACTTACGCTCCCATTAGTCTCCACACCGAACGCGGGCACGAATTCATCCGAGTTGACAACCCGCCATATGTCCAACTTCCCCTTATCAAAAACGTAGTTGAGCACCTTCAGGGCACCGCCATCTGCACTTGCGATTGCGTCAGCGCAACGTCCGTCAATTGGGTGGTAGATAGAATTCTTGGGAAAGTGTAATCAGAAAGGAGAAATGAGAAAGGAGCAATGAGAAAAACCATGCGGGACATACTCCAGTAGGCACTCCTCACTTCTCACTTCTCACTTCTCACTTCTCTCTCCTCATAACCTCAGATTCCTTCCTCCTTTCAACGTTCAACGTTTCTCCCTCATGCGTTATTATCACCTCTTCATATTCCTTCTGCTCATCGTGTCCGCACCGCTATATGCCGTGCCTGCGGACACGCTTCAGTCTGCGACGTTTGTAGATAATGTCGTGAACAGCGTGACTGAAGAGTTGGCCGAAGTCAAGCGCAAGGTGGAAAAGTTAGACGCCTATGATGAAACTTACATTGAGCCCAATCATTACAACTATGCCTTCATGTTGCAAAACACCAATTATTGGCAACATTACCGCTTGCGCGCCACGGATGCCTCAGGACGCCATCAGCAGATTGACATATCCCCCCGCTCGTCCATTAAGGTAGGTCCCTACTTCGGGTGGCGCTGGCTCTTCCTGGGTTACACCTTCGACGTCGGTAGCATGGGCAAGGCTACGAAAAACACGGAATTCACACTCTCCCTATATAGCGCAAAGATTGGCGGAGATTTGATGTACATACGCAATAAGGATAACTTCAAGTTGGGAGGCGTAAAGGGTTTCTCAGGCGTCCGCCCCAACGCCCTCCGAGGCACAGACTTCAACGGCATGAAGTCAT
>CALCUV010000011.1 GCA_937906765.1 uncultured Prevotella sp. | reverse complement strand
TTAGGTGTGAAGGTTACACACGAGCGAAGCAATGTGTGTCTCTGCGCACAAAAAAAGTTGCACCACGAGGGTGCAACCGTTCTTTCGCTGAATAACCGAACTACTAATTGTTGTTCGGCGAACCTAGGAAAATTTTCTTACCATTAACAATATAGAGACCCAATGGGAGATGTTGGTTTATCCATCTCAAAGAAACCGCAGTCGCTATGACTTTACCATTAATACTATAGACATCCACCACTGCATCTTCGGAAAGGATGCCAGAGATATGGGTCAAGATGGTTGTGCCCGTAACTGTTACGTCGTTAGCAGGCATTACGTCGGGCAAGTTTGCCCATCCGCTAAATTCGCGCGTACTGTCCAGTTCCACTTCAAGGGGAACAATCGTTGCGCCATAGGGAACTTTTACTTCTGCGTAAACTTCTCCGTCAAGGATGTACGTCAGGGTGTATTCATTTACGGTATATTGTGCCGTCAAAGTCACATCCTCGGCAGGCATTGAGGGAGGCATTTCGCCCCAATCCACGAAGGTGTGCCCCTCCTTCTCAGGCGCCGTGGGGGGAGTGAGGATTTCGCCATAGGCAATGGAATCCTGTTGGAACACTTCGCCATCTACGATGTATGTCAAGAGATAGCGTTTTGCCTCATACGCACCGTGGATGTCCACATTCCCAGCGGGCATCGTTTCAGGCACATCTGCCCATCCCAAGAAGGCATAACCTTCGCGCTCGGGGGCAGTGGGGGGAGTCAGTTCGGCACCATAATCCACTTGTTGCTCAGTGAAGACTTCGCCGTCAAGATAGTAGGTGGCGGTGTAGGTATTTACCGTGAATTGTGCTTCAACCGTGAGGTTTTCTGTGGGCATCACGTCGGGCAGATTCGCCCAACCCGTGAAGGTGTATCCCTCTTTTTCGGGCGCTTCTGGGAGGAGCGGGGTTTCGCCAACCTTTTGGTCAAGGACGGCATACTCCTGCCCGTCCACAAGATAGGTAATCGTGTAGGTCTGCGCCTTCTTTTCGTAAGTCCAACTCACGGACGTGTCCTCAAAATTGCCTTCGTTGCCCTTACGGTCGGAAGTGTAGATGTTGTTTAACTCGGCGGTGTAGGTGCCACTCTCAACCGTCTCATCAGCCGTAATTGTGAGTGTAGCAACACAACCTGAATTTCCTAAAATTGCCGCATTGTTGAGGGAGTAAGCCACAACTTTATAAACCTTGCTCGGATGCTTGTTCACCATTACCGTATGGTCGGGAAGGCGTGAGGATGCCTGTGCAGAGTTTTCCACCACGGAGAATCCGTTAGGCAAAACGAGGTCTAATTGAAAAGCCGTAAGATTATCTTCTTCGGGGTTTTCGATGTTTAACTCCAATGCCCATTCCCCTGCGTTAGACGTGGGGGAGACGGTGGCAGTCATGTGGTCTTGTGCAAGTGAGGGAAGGGCAAATAATGCCGTCAGCGCACACCACAAAAGGGATAAACCTTTGAATTTCATATTGAGTAAACAACTTATTTGCTGATGGTTACTTTAATATTCTCAACGATATAAATGCCGTTGGGCAAGGAAATCGTGTTCTTTCCGGGATGGAGCACCACCTTCTTCACACAGCGACCGTCGAGTGCGTAAATGGCGAGCGTGCGTGCCGTTGCAGTTTCCACGATGAGTGTTTCGCCGCCCTGAATGGCTGTTGTGTGGAGCGCATCCTGTATGCTTGTTGTCGCTACGTCAAAGTTAGTGGTTTGCGCGCCTACTCTGAAGTCTTCGCCCATACGGTTAGCGAGCAACACTGCTGATGTACTCACCACTCTTTGCGCTTCGGGAAGCATTTGGTCGGCATTTAGTGCCACGTAAATCTCATGTGCTCCAGCGGGAAGTGCCTTACCGTTGTCCGAATAAATGATGACGCGATACGTGCCAGAGTTTAATTCCTGGAACACTGCCTTATGATGGTCAAACTGTGCCGAAAGGTCAATATCCTGTATCGACATTTCGCTGGGGAGACGGAGTTCAAACTGAAGGGCTGTGTAATCGTCGGTATCCACTTGCAATGTGAGGGGGCAATAAGTGGCTTCGCTCAAACCAAGTTGGAAAGGCTGCATCTTAAGTGTAGCATCCGCCTTACGACGTGTCAAAGAAGTGCTGCTCTCTTCGGGTTGGTTCATGACGAGTGCCACTTCGTGAACCACGTCATTAATGGTAATCGCGCTGTTACAGTCAACGTCCGCCTGGTCAAAGTTAAATGTTTCGTTGGGTTGACCTAAAATCTTATTGAGAATACAAGTCACGTCGGCAACTGTAATAGCGCCGTCCAAGTTCGCATCACCCACGGAAATGGCTAACGGACTGTCGAGGTCATATTGCTCTAAGTTGGCGTAGATATACTGAGCGCGCTTTGCCAACCAGTTTACGGTGTTGTTCTTTACCGTTTCGTAATTCTTACCATCCCCCCAGGTGTTGGCATTACTTTCAAACGAACTCTTGGCATACTGATAGTAGGTTTCGACATAGTCAAGGAGTTCGTCATAATGCTTATCCATGAAGTCCTTCCACTCCTTGTAGTAAGCACGTTTCACTGCCTCGCTATTGAAGCGCAAATCGTGGAGAAAATTATAACCTAAACCGCGGATAAGTTTATCAAAATAGTCCACTTCTGGGTCTGTGGTGCAATAAGAACTTGTATTTTCATAACCGTATGCCCAGTCAAAGTCCCACACAGGACCAAAAATGTAGCGACTATGGAGCGCGCGGAGGTCTTCTTTGTATAAGTAGGTGCTCTTGGGGTGACCCAATTCCAAGTTCATGACTAACTCGTTGACCAACAAGAAGCGTGCGAACATTTCAACGTCAATAAGGTTGGCGTAATCCTCAGTTCCCTGGTTGAGTACGTCAGTAAAGTTGCTGAAATCCTCTTGGATGAGGTCGAACATGGGATAGGGATCGTCCATTTCGTCAAGGTCGGGGTCCTTTACGTTAGTGGGGAGGTCGTAAGAGTAAGGACGGAACTTATAGAGTTCGTCATAGTAGGTGTCAAGTTCGAGAAGTGTGGCATAGGATTCGTCATCCAAGTCAATGCTATTGTTACTGATACCCACCTGTTGCGTAAAGTTGTAATTGCCTCGGTAATCGCCGTTCAAATATAAGTCAACGGGGATAATGCGATTCGCAGCCGCCGTTTCAACCATGGAAGCAATCTTCATAGCTACCGCATTCGAGAGCATAGATCCCGTTTGGCGGTTAGCGAGCAACACCCAACTTTTGCCTTTAGTGAGTCCGAAGGGCTTTTGTGAGGAATCAAACTTCAAGCGATAGGGACTCTTGCCATACTGTCCCGCCCAGCTGGAATTACCTCTGCCTCGGATGTTCACGTCTCCCTCAAAATCGGGGAACACTCCCGCACCGTCAATGCGGATAGTCGCTTCCAAATACGTTTCTTTGTCATAGGGATAAATGCCACTCAAGGTTTCGATGTAGATAGCGGGAACGCGCGCCGTGTCAGAGGGCCACTCAATCTGTACACACACATCGCGACCGTAGGGACGCATTTGGTAGGCATATTGTGCGGGACGGATGAGTTCAGGTCCTTGAGCCTCGCCCTCGCTCACCAGTTTCTTCAACCAAAATTCCGAAAGCACAAGGTAGTTCTTATAATTCGCCTCCGTCATCGTCAATCGGACGAAACGGCAAGGCGAATCAAGGCGAATTAAGGGTGCTTCATACGTCATCCCTACGCCACTCTGTGGCAATCCATCCTCAGCCGTGTAGTCCTTTACGTCAATCCACGTTTCGCCATCGGCACTTACCTGCAACAAAAACGAAAGCGGGAAGCGGTCGGCGGTTCTAAAACTCGTGGAATACCCAAAGGTGAAGTTCTGAACCTCTTCCTCGAGTGCCACTTCGATATAGGGGAACGCGCTTAAGGGGAGTTTTTCATATTCGCCCGTACCCCATGTGGAATGGAAGTAGGTGGACGTGTTGTTATCGATTAACTTGTCCACATCTTCTTCATAGTTGGAGGGCGCATTCGTAGAGAGTTGGTCGGCGGTGAGGTTGATTTGCTCGTAAATCAGTCCGTCGGTAGGCTCGCTCCACACTTCGTCTGCAAT
>CALCUV010000010.1 GCA_937906765.1 uncultured Prevotella sp. | reverse complement strand
ATAGCGTTAGCAATGGTGCAAACAGAGGCACGGGGTTCGTGCTTACCCGTTTGGAGATACTTATAAACAATGTCGTTGCTATTGTTAGCTGCAATGAAGCGCTTGATGGGGAGACCCATGTGCTTACCAAAGAGACCCGCGGTCAAGTTACCGAAATTACCACTTGGCACTGCCACCACCATTTCCTTTTCTTTACCCATGCGCTTCAACTGTGCGTAAGCGTTGAAGTAATAAAAGGCTTGGGGGAGGAAGCGTGCGATATTGATGGAATTAGCACTGGTCAACTTGTGGCGCTTATTGAGTTCTTCATCCATAAATGCCGCCTTCACGAGTGCCTGACAGTCGTCGAAGCAACCATCTACCTCAACGGCAGTGATGTTTTGACCTAAAGTCGTAAACTGCTTCTCCTGAATTTCACTCACCTTGCCCTTGGGATAAAGCACATAGACATGAATGCCCGGCACACCAAGAAAACCATTGGCAACTGCGCTACCCGTGTCGCCAGAAGTGGCTACGAGCACATTCACACGCTTCTGCTCATTGTTCTGAATGAAATGTGAAAGCAAGCGTGCCATGAAGCGACCACCCACATCCTTAAACGCAAGCGTAGGTCCGTGGAACAATTCAAGCGTATAGATATTCTCGCTCACGGGAACGACTGGCGTTTCAAAGCTCAAGGTGTCGTCAACAATCTCACGGAGTTTGTCGGCAGGAACATCCTCGCCGAAGAATGCTTCCGCCACACGGAACGCAATTTCTTGGAAACTGAGTAGGTCGATGGTATCAAAAAACTCCTTTGGAAGGGGCTTAATCGTGAGGGGCATATAAAGACCACGGTCAGAAGCAAGACCCGTTACGACGGCTTCTTCAAGAGTGGCGTTTGCTGCTTGTTTGTTGGTGCTATAGTACATCATAATGCTGTCAATTTAGGAATTAGAAAGGGAGGAGAGCCTTTGGAGTGAGGACTTCTGTTTTTGACATAAGAACATAAGACGGGTTATTTATTGATTCTCTCCATAAAACTTTTGTACTTCTGTACTTGTGTCAAAAAAACGAGTCCAACGCTCCATGTTGAGTCAGTTAATTTTTCTCCATAAAGGCACGGATAAATTCATCTCGCTGAAGGAGCCCATAACTACCCTCAAGCGCAGAAGTTTCATCGAACGACTGCACATCGTCTGGCTGAATCGATGGGTGCCAAATAAGGAAGGGAACGGGTTCTGCCGTATGTGTGCGCAGACTGCAAGGAGTGGGGTGGTCGGGGAGAATGGCAATTGCCACGGGTTCTTCCCAAGTGCTCACAGCTTCGTAAATAGGCTGTACGACACGGCGATCAAGGTCTTCAATCGTACGCTTCTTGAGTTCGATGTTACCCTCGTGGCCCGCTTCATCACTTGCTTCGATGTGAAGGTAAACGAAATCTTGCTTTTTAAGTGCGTCGAGCGCCACAGCAACTTTGTTTTCGTAGTTGGTGTCGTAAAGACCCGTTGCACCTTCTACTTCAGGCGTTTCAAAGCCAGCATAATGTCCGATGCCGCGTATTAAGTCAACGGCAGAGATAACTGTGCCCGACTTTACTTCAGGGAATTTTTCGCTTAAGAGTTCCATCTTTGGGCGGAAACCTCCACCCCAAGGCCAAATGCTATTTGCAGGGTCTTTTCCTTGTTCCTTGCGGCGCATGTTGATGGGGTGATATTTCAAAATGTCTTGCGAACGGAGGATTAACTCATTAATCAAGTCCGCCGTTTCTTGCGCTTCGGGAACTTCTGCTCTCACCATGCGAGGGCGGAAAGGCTGACCGGGAACGTCGTGAGGAGGTGTGCACGAAATGCGCTTGTCACCGCCCTTGATGACTAAGAGATGGCGGTATTGAATACCGGTGTGGAAGCGCACACGTTCGTTGCCCAAAGTTTCTTGAAGCGCTTTGATGAGTTCGTCGGCTTCTTCTGTAGTGATGTGTCCAGCAGAGTGGTTCTTAATACAATCATCAGCAATGCAGATAATGTTGCAACGCAGAGCAAGTTCGCCAGGTTGCAATTCTACACCGATGCTTGCCGCTTCAAGAGGTCCGCGACCTTCATACACTTCAGAAAGGTCATATCCAAGTACAGACATATTTGCCACCTCACTACCAGGATGAAATCCGGGAGCAACAGTGGCAAGTCTCCCAGTACGCCCTCGACGCGCAAGTTCATCCATAAAGGGAGTTTCTGCAGCCTGAAGAAGGGTCTTACTACCAAGTGACTTAATAGGCCATCCAGCCATGCCGTCGCCAAGAATAATGATGTGCTTCATAGTGTATGAATTATTTAAAATGCAGTTGGAGAGGCAACGGTGCGTTGTGCTTCTCAAAATGCAAAGGTGTTAGAGAATGGAATGATTGAAAATCGTAAGCGTGTGCAACCCGTGCATGACGCAAACGGTTGCAAAAACTCCTCCTGTAGATACAGGGAAATGACCTACTGACGTAGCCAAAAATGTTCGCGAGGAAACAATACGAGTGTACGAAAAAGGTGTTTCACTTAGAAACACAAATAAAAGCCCCTACCCTCGAAGGGAAGTGGATGTCCCAGTGCCGAAATTTGTAGTCGCGATATGTACGAAAAATGCGTTCATTACGAATCCTGCGTTTGGGAATGTTAGTTGAAAGGAGATGCTTGACTGACGGAGATAGGAGATTGGAAACAGGAGAATGAAAAAAGAGAAATGAAGAAAGCCATTCTCGCCATTCCAATTCCTATGATGATTCCGTTCAGCAAAGCAACTGTGTGCTTTTACTCTTTAGTTAGTTCTTGTTGGACGCGTCTTGTTGCGTCAGTAGTCTAGTTTGTTTGCTTGCAAATGTATAAAGAAATAAATTAACTCCAAGACTTTTTGTAAGGAAATTAAGAAAAATGCTAACTTTTTATTATTTGAATGCTGATAAAACGGAAATTCTGCGCATTCGCTGTTGATTTGTGCAGAAAAACGTGCTTTCATTGTGTAGTGGGAGGGATAAAAAAGTGGTTCATTCCGTGTTTTGGAAAACAAAATTAGAAATTGGCGCTACAAAGAGTATTATCCGAGCGCGGAAGTTACTCTTTGTGGCGCCAATAAGTAATATCGTTTTGAGGGTTTAAAAGGTGCGGTTTTTTAAGCGTTTGTGGGATTGGGCGAAAAGGAATCTACGTTTGCTATTAAGAGGCGCTGTTGCAACAGAAATTTAACTCCTGTCAAATTTCGCTATTCAATGATTTATCCTTATCTTTGCCAAGGAAATACGAAGGGAATATGGTTCCCAAACAGAGACATATATAATATAACAATCATAATTACAAAATCACAATGTTTGACGTGAAAGATTGCCTTGCTCAGTGCGAGGAAAAAATGGAAATGAGCGTAATGCACCTTGACGAAACCCTTTCTCACATCCGTGCAGGTAAGGCAAATGTGCATATCCTCGATGAAATTCGTGTAAACTCTTACGGTTCTATGGTGCCTATTAACAATGTGGCAGCCGTAACTACTCCCGATGCGCGCACTATCGCCATCAAGCCTTGGGATAAGTCAATGTTCCACCACATCGAAAAGGCAATTATTGACTCTAACGTGGGTATCATGCCCGAAAATAATGGTGAAGTTATCCGCCTCGGTATTCCTCCTCTCACCGAAGAGCGCCGTCGCGACCTCACAAAGCAGTGTAACGCTCACGGTGAAGAAGCAAAGATTGCCATCCGCAACGTGCGCCGTGACGGTATCGAAAAGATGAAGAAGGCAGTGAAGGACGGACTTTCTGAAGACGTTGAAAAGGATGCTGAAACGTCCCTTCAGAAGATTCATGACAAGATGGTCAAGAAAGTTGAAGAATTGCTCGCTGAAAAGAGCAAGGAAATTATGACAGTGTAAGTTTCAAATGAGAAATGAAAAAGGAGAAAGGAGAAAACCATGCGGGACACATCGCGCCAGCAACTTTCTCCTTTCTCCTTTCTCCTTTTTCCTTTCCCCTTTTCTCCTTTTTCCTTTCCCCTTATGCACGGAAAAGTAATTCGAAATACCGGTTCTTGGTATGAAGTGCGCACAGATGATGGGCGCATTCTGGAATGTAAAGTTAAGGGCAATTTCCGCCTACGTGGCATTCGCTCTACTAACCCTGTC
Organism: uncultured Prevotella sp.; assembly: GCA_937906765.1. Classification (GTDB taxonomy): domain Bacteria; phylum Bacteroidota; class Bacteroidia; order Bacteroidales; family Bacteroidaceae; genus Alloprevotella. The sequence goes on along the minus strand of CALCUV010000010.1, from coordinate 576 downwards.
GCCGTCGGCGATGGGGTAACGGTGCGTGAAGGTGCTACTGGCGAAGCCGCGTTTATCACAGAGATTGACGAGCGCCGCAACTACATCATCCGCAAGGCATCCAACCTTTCGAAGCAAAGTCATATCCTGGCGGCAAACGTAGATCTTGCCGTGTTGGTTATTACTATAGCCCGCCCCGAAACTACCACTACTTTTATAGATCGCTTCTTAGCTTCTGCCGAGGCTTACCGCGTGCCCGTGGTGTTGCTCTTTAATAAGATGGACGACCTTACGGAGGAGGAACGAAGTGTGGCAGATTATCTCATGGCGATGTATCGCTTGGTGGGTTACGACTGCTACGCCGTGTCCGCACTTCGAGAAGAAGGCATCGATGCCCTCCGTGAAATTATGAAAGATAAGACTACCTTGCTCGCGGGTCATTCCGGAGTAGGGAAGAGTACCCTAATGAACGTGCTTATTCCCGGAGCGAATGTAAAAACAGCAGCAATCTCCGACGCTCATGGCGCAGGGATGCACACGACAACCTTTAGCGAACTCCGCGACCTCCCCTTTGGCGGAAGCATCATTGATATTCCC
>CALCUV010000009.1 GCA_937906765.1 uncultured Prevotella sp. | reverse complement strand
ACAGCAGCAACCACACGATGCAGGGCGTCAAAATAGAGCAAGGGAATGCAATCTGCCGTGGAGACTCCGATACACAACCCTTCAACATGGGTAATTACAGCATCCACACCTTCAAGCGCCTCTGACGGAGTTTCTAATGTCACAATGGCGATGTTTTCACTATGTGTCTGCCGAGGGAGCACCAAACGCTCATCCGTAATCCCCAACTCCGCACATAAAATACGGCGATTGCTCCTTACATTCTCCTCCGAGTCACCACAATAATGAGTGATATTAAATGCGCAGTAAGCTCCCTCACCTACCCCACCCTTTCGAGGGGTGCTAAATGCGCGAGGCGGGCAAGCATCCTGGAATGTGTACTCTAACAACTTCATACTATAAATAAAGGAGAAGGGAGAAAAATCCATGCATAACACCACCGCGCCAGCATCTTTCTCCTTTCTCCTTTCTGATTTTTACTTTCTGTACTTAGTCTTCAAGGTCCTCAATTTCATATTCCTCCAACATTTCGAAGTCATCGTCTTCGTCGTCATCATCGTCCTCATATTGCCAATCGGCAAAGTCAAGGTCGAAGTTCTGCACTTCACGATCGCGGTGCACAATGCTTCCGCCTTCTGAAATTGCTTGGAGTTTATTGCTTTCAGAGTTGAGTTCTTCCCAAAGAATATCCTTCAGTTGCTGAATTCCCTGACCTGTAACCGCCGAAATGAATACCACGGGAAGGTCTTGGGGCAATTCTTCACGAAGCATCTCAATGAGTTCTTCATCCAGCAAGTCACTCTTTGTGACCGCCAAGATGCGGCGCTTGTCAAGCATGCCGGGGTTAAACTTCTTGAGTTCGTTGAGCAAGATATCGTATTCCTTGGCAATGTGTTCGGTATCGCCAGGAACCATAAAGAGCAACAATGAGTTGCGTTCGATATGGCGCAAGAAGCGTAAACCCAAACCGCGACCTTCTGCCGCTCCCTCAATAATACCGGGGATATCCGCCATTACGAATGACTTACCGTCACGATAAGGCACGATACCCAAACTGGGTTCTAAGGTTGTAAAGGGATAGTTCGCTATCTTGGGTTTTGCAGAACTGAGTGCGGAGAGCAAGGTTGACTTACCCGCATTGGGGAATCCCACAAGACCGACGTCGGCAAGGAGTTTCAACTCCATGATAACCATCATTTCCTGCCTGGGTTCGCCAGGTTGCG
>CALCUV010000008.1 GCA_937906765.1 uncultured Prevotella sp. | reverse complement strand
GCTACCGCATTGGAAATACTTCTCCGCATGGTTCTTAAAACCTAAAAGCGAAGCGACCTTAAAACCTTATAACCTCAACAATTAATTTCTATCATCATGGAGTGAGTAATAAGCGCGGAGGGGTGTGCTTGTCACCTTGATGAATCCCTTAGCCTCGTCAGAAGTCCAACCCTTCTGCGTTTCGCCATACTCACCAAACTTATTCTTCACCAAGTCGTCAGGAGAATCTACGCCTACCGTCTGGAAGGTATAGGGACGGAGTTCAAGGGTTACCTCACCGTTCACATTACGTTGCGAAGAGAGGAGCATGGCTTCCATATCGGGCATAACGGGTTCGAGGTACTGACTTTCGTGAAGGAACATGCCGTACCAGTTAGACACTTGGTCCTTCCAATATTGCTGCCACTTTGAAAGGGTGTACTTTTCAAGGAAGCGGTGTGCCGCAATGATGAGCATAGGTGCTGCTGCCTCGAAACCTACACGGCCCTTGATGCCAATAATCGTATCTCCCACGTGACAGTCACGACCAATAGCGTAAGCTGCGCCTATTTCTTCGATGGCTTGAATAGCTGCAATCTTGTCGTCATAACGCTTGCCGTTGACAGAAACGATTTCGCCCTTCTCAAAACCAATCTTGAGGAGTTCGGGTTCTGACTTTGTGGGGTGTTTAAGGTATGCTGATTCGGGAAGGCCTTGGTTGCTGTCGAGCAACTCACCGCCACAGATACTTGTTCCCCAAATACCTACGTTATACGAATACTTAAGCTTTGTGAAGTCGGCAGCAAAACCATTTTTGTTCAAGTAATCCACTTCTTCCTGGCGTGTAAGCGTATTGTCACGAGTAAGCGTGATGATTTCAACACCGGGAGCCATCACAAGGAAGGTCATGTCGAAGCGAATTTGGTCATTGCCGGCACCTGTTGAGCCATGTGCGATGGCGTCAGCGCCGATTTCTTTTGCGTAACGAGCAATGGCGAGCGCCTGAAAGATGCGTTCGGAAGAAACAGAAATGGGATAGCAGTTGTTGCGAAGCACATTGCCATAAATCATATAGCGAAGGCTCTTGTCGTAATACTCCTGCGTAACGTCGAGTGTCACATATTCCTTCGCGCCAAGCTTGTACGCATTTTCTTCATTCGCCTTGAGTTGTTCAGCACTGAAACCGCCTGTGTTTGCACACGCAGCATATACTTCATAACCCATTTCCTTTGCCAAATACATCACTGTATAAGACGTATCTAAACCGCCGCTGAAAGCGACTACTACTTTCTTTGACATAATTATATTATAGGTTTTAAGGTCTTAAGGTTATAAGGTTTTGAGAACCTTGCGGATGGTGATTTTATAACCTTTCAACCGAATAAATTATTAAATAGAAATTGTGGAAGTGAGGTTTAGGAAGATTACGAACTGCATAGTCCTCATAACCTTATGACCTTAAAAACCTCATAACCTTATCATCCTATGCTTGTTCCGGATGCGCATTAATAAAGTCGAGAACGTCCTGAGGAATTTCCACAGGGAGTTTGTCGTTAGGGTGACGAGCGGGGTCGTAAAGCATACCTGTGCAGACGCAATACTTACGACCTGTGCGCGCAAGGACATCGCAGTTAATACAACAGGGTGCATCGGGAGTACCACAGCCTTTCCAGTATTCATCATCGTGAGTCAACTCATCGAAAGGCACGGGCACGTAACCCAAACTCGTGTTAATACGCATGACTGCCCCACTGCTGGTCAAACCAAAGATTTTAGCTTGCGGCCAACGCACACGGCTCAAACTGAAAGCGAGGCGCTTGATGCGCGTTGCGAGATGGTGACCACGGAACTTGGGAACAACAATCAAACCAGAGTTTGCCACGTAATGCTTATTCTCCCAGCTTTCAATGTAGCAGAAACCCGCAAATTCATCTCCTGCAAGAGCGATAACAGCCTTACGTTCGCGCATCTTCGTTGCGACATAATCGTGTGTACGAGAGGCAATGCCCGAACCGCGCACCTTTGCCGATTCGGTAATAGTGTGTAATATGGTGTCAACATATTTTTCGTGACTCGCGTCTGCGACAATCACTTGAATGCCATCGTTATATTCTTCCATAACGTATTTAGTTTTTGAGTTTGTTTTCTGATTGTTAATCTACTATCTGTTGCAGGGCACACAGCGTGAGAGTTGCGTAAGCACCTCTTCCCGACTGAAACCTTCGCGTATGACAACGATAATAGTGTCATCGCCAGCCACGGTGCCGCATATCGCACTGAGGTCGCAATTATCGATTTCTGAGGAGACCACTCCCGCATGTCCGGGTTTCGTACGGATTACGGCGAGGTTGCCAGAGAATTCTATGCCGATATAACCAGCAGTATGGCGATACTCACTGTAAGTTGAGGGTTTGATAGTGCGACGGTAGTTGGGATTATCGGGAAGCACGTAAGTATATCCGTTAGGCCCCATCATCTTCACGGCATTCAGTTCTCGCAAATCTCGAGAAAGCGTTGCCTGAGTCACGGTGTGGCCCTCGCGCGTCAACTCGCGAATGATATTCTCTTGCGAACTCACCTCGCAGTTGCTCAAAATCATGCGCAACACCGCCAGTCTGTCGTTCTTTCCTTTCATAGTCTAGTTTGATTTTTTTAACAGGCGCAAATTTACATTCTTGTTTTTAAGTGTACAATACTTATGTGAATAAATTTTCTGTATATTCATAAATTTATTGCATAAATGTATAATCGCAAGCCTTTCTTTGTAGCGTTTCTCTCCCTTTTGATAGGTGCTAAATGCCTCACTTTCCCCATTTTCTATGACCTGTAAAACAGGAAATCAGAAAGAGTAAAAACAATATGAGATATACGGCGCACAAAGTTACTTATCCGACGCACAATAAGTAGCTTTGTTTTTACGAAGACTGAACTTATTTTTCGCATACCTATCGCGGACGGTGAATTATGCCTTTTCGTTGCTATTTGTATTCGCTCTGAAATGCGTATCTTTGCAACATGCAAGTGAATATCGAACCTTCTTGGGCCGCTCGCTTACAGCGTGAGTTTGATGCCCCATACTTCTCCAACCTTGTGGAATTTGTGCGCTCGGAATATGCTTCGGGCACTTGTTATCCGCCTGGGCGCGACATTTTTAAGGCATTTGACCTCTGCCCTTTTGATAACGTGAAAGTCGTTATCTTAGGTCAGGACCCTTATCACGAACCTGGTCAGGCGGAAGGTTTGTGTTTTTCCGTGGCAGAGGGAGTGGTGCATCCCCCTTCATTGCGCAATATTTTTCAAGAGGTGAAGGCCGACCTCGGCACTCCCGTTCCCGCGTCGGGAAGTCTCAGACGCTGGGCAGAGCAAGGGGTACTATTGCTCAACGCTACTTTAACCGTTCGCGCCCATCAGGCAGGGTCGCACCAAGGTAAGGGTTGGGAGCAATTTACCGACGCCGTCATCCGCCATCTTGCCGAAGAAAAGGAACACCTTGTCTTTATCCTCTGGGGAAGTTTCGCTCAGAAAA
>CALCUV010000007.1 GCA_937906765.1 uncultured Prevotella sp. | reverse complement strand
GTATTGAAACTTGCACATCGTTATCCATCTCTGGAACTTCGATAAATTAAAAGGGGTTTAACGTGGGCTGGATGTACGTTTACGCCACTTTGGCGAGTGTGGTGAAGTATCCCCATTCTTCTCAGTTGGGAATGAAGAAGTCGAAGTTTGGTTTCTTTAATGCGGAAGCGGAAACCTATAAGACGATTGCTGAAGAACTGAACATTCCCGTTTTAGAGGAAGTTGACGGCGAAAAACGTTATGCCCGTCACCCCTTGGTGTATCTTGTGGAAGCGGCTGACGACATTTGCTATGAAATCATGGACATTGAGGACGCCCACAAACTCAAACTCCTCAGCGACCAAGAGACACTTTCGCTTTTCCTTAACTTCTTCAAGGACGAAGAACGCGAAAACATTCTCGGCGCATACGTTTCAGACACCGATGTTGATGACCAAATCATTTATCTTCGTTCTTGTGTCATCAATGCATTAGAACAAGCCTGCGTAAATACGTTCGTAGAAAACGAAGAAAGCATCTTGGCAGGAACTTTTACGGGTTCGCTCATCGACCATTTGCCAGACCATCTTCACCAGGCATATAAAGATTGTGAACAGGTGGCACACCGCAAGATTTACAATTCAAAGGCCGTGACCGATATTGACCTTTCGGGTTATCACATTATTTACACGCTTCTCGATTTGCTCACTGAGGCGGTAACATCTCCTGAAAAGGCCTACAGCCAACTCCTTTTGCAACAAATTTCTGCACAATATCAGGTTCGCGCTCCTCGATTGTACGACAGACTTATGGCAGTGCTTGACTATATCTCAGGCATGACCGACGTTTACGCACTCGACCTTTACCGCAAGACTAAGGGACACTCACTTCCAATGGTCTAACGTGGAGTTAAAACCAAACGTCAAGAATCTCCTCAACACCTTTGGACTTCAGAACCTCTGAACATCTGAACTCAAAAACACCTCTGAACATCTGAACCTCAGAACTTCAGAACCCCAAAACACCTCTGAACTTCAGAACCTCTTAACCTCAAAACCTCCCCTATCAACTATTCCCTTCGACATATTCTTCGCAGCACAAGTTTGCTTGGCGGGGTGCAAGTGCTTCACTTGCTCCTCTCTGTTGTGCGTAATAAATTTACGGCCATTTTTATTGGTAGCGCGGGTATAGGAGCAGCGGACCTTTATAGCAGAATTGCCGATTTCATCGGGAGTTTGACACAATTGGGATTAGGAGTTAGCGGTGTACGTCGCATCGCTCAGTTGTACGAAGAAGACCCTTCCGGCGAAGACTTACGCAATGGGGTTGCCACGTTGCGCTCATGGGTGTTTCTCACCGCCATTTTAGGGGCAGTTGTTGCCTTAGCAACGTCTCCCTTATTGGCATGGTTTTTCTTAAAAGACAGTGGGCGTTGGGCAGAATGCTGTGCGTTGGCGCCACTTATCTTCTGCGCCACCCTCTTTGCGGGAGAGATGACCCTCTTAAAGGCCACCCACCAACTCAAAAAGTTGGCGCTATCAACAGCTCTCGGTGCCGTCGTTTCGTTAGGGATTACAATTCCCCTCTATGCCACATTCGGAAAAGCGGCCATACTTCCCGTGCTCATTCTCGGCGCTTTTTCGCTCCTATGCATCTACCTGTGGGCCACAACTCGGCATTATCCTTACCGCCTCAACTTCCGCCACCCCTCGTTTCGCACGGAAGGACTTCCGCTTCTGCGTCTGGGACTCTCGTTTGTCGTTGCGGGAGTGACCACAACGGGCACAGAACTTCTTGTGCGCCACTTTATCCACTGGGAAGCAAATGAATCGCAACTTGGGTTTTACACCGTAGGGTTCACATTAGTTGTGAGTTACGCTCGCATTATCTTTGCCGCCGTTGATGCCGACTATTATCCGCGCCTTACGGCAGTTGTGGAAGATAAACGAGAGATGAACCTCGTGGTAAACCGACAAATCGACGCGCTCGTGCTCTTAATGTCGCCCTTCCTTATTGCCTTTGCCCTGGGGTTACCCTTTATCGTCCGCCTGCTTTATACGGAAGAGTTTCTTTGTGTCATCCCCATGGTGCTTACGGCACTTTGCTACATGTTTTTCAAAGCCATTTACACCCCTGTGGCTTACCTTTCTATCGCAAAGGGCGATTCGCGCATTTTCCTGATAATGGAAGTGCTTTACAACACAGTTTTTGCGGCATCAGTGATTGTGGGTTACCATTATGGCGGACTTCTCGGAGCGGGACTCGGACTTACGATTGCGAATCTCTACGACCTTTTGGCTATCAACCTCTTCTACGCCTACTACTACAAGTATCGCATGGAGCACACCACCTTTCTGCGCATCCTCATTCAGTTTGTGCTCCTTGTAACCACCTTAAACGTCTGCCTCATTCTGAACCCATGGTTGAAATATGGCATCGGCGGGGCGCTACTCCTCGCATCATTAGGATGCAGTGTCCAAACATGGAAGCAGAAACGATAGATCCCCCGTTGCCGTTGCCACTGCATCACATCAGCATCTCAAAAAGGTGAAGAAATTCCTCCGAATCGGGGATTTCTTCACCTTTTTCTTTTCGCCAAGAATCGTTTCGGAATCAGCAAATTAGAAACTGCCGAAACAAACCCACAAACTGTGCGTCTTAAGTACCCAAATAGGAAATTTTAAGTACCCAAACTGTTTTTACAATTAGTAACTTTCGGACGAGGAGGAAAGATGTCGCTTTTCTGAAAACACGAGGGAGGGCAAGCGAATGGCGACTTACGGACGTCTTTTTCACCACAAAAAGGAGCAAGATTCTCATTTTTAGACAACAATAATTCATCAAACCTTCCGTCAGACCAAGACAAAATGCTTAACTTTGCAGGTTGGAACGCAAATTCTCCTTCTGAAAGAAGGAAACCTGCTCCTTGAGACAGCAAAAACTTAATACATCATATATGAAACAGTACACTCGCATTAACAATCTGATGGGTTGGTTCGTCTTCGCCATTGCAGCGTTCACTTACTGCACAACGGTGGAACCAACTGCCAGTTTCTGGGACTGCCCTGAGTTTATCACCACGGCATACAAGATGGAAGTGGGACACCCTCCCGGTGCGCCCTTCTTTATGCTGACAGGCAATTTCTTCTCACAATTTGCCAGCGACCCCTCTCAGGTGGCGCTCTGCGTGAATCTCATGTCGGCAATCCTGTCTGCCCTCTGTATTCTCTTCCTCTTTTGGAGCATTACCCACCTTACTCGCAAACTCATTTGCAAAAATGGCATTGTTGAGACAGGAACTCAAATTGCCACAATTATGGGAGCAGGCGTTTGCGGTGCATTAGCCTATACGTGGAGTGATACGTTCTGGTTTTCGGCTGTTGAAGGAGAAGTTTACGCTTACTCTTCGTTCCTCACGGCTATCGTATTCTGGCTCATCCTAAAGTGGGAAGACCATGCCGATGAACCTGGAAGCGACCGTTGGTTAGTACTTATTTTCTACCTCACAGGTCTTTCAATTGGTGTGCACTTGCTCAACCTCTTGTGTCTTCCTGCCATTGTGCTCGTTTACTTCTACAAAAAGAAACCTAACGCTAATGCCAAGATGTCACTCTTAGCCTTAGCCATCAGTTTTGTGCTTATCGCCCTCGTGCTTTACGGTTTAGTGCCCGGTATCGTTAAGATTGGCGGTTGGTTTGAACTCTTCTGTGTCAACACCTTAGGCATGGGATTCAATAGTGGACTTATAATCTACATTCTCTTGCTTATTGGCGTTGTGCTTACTGCCATTTGGAGCACTACACGTAAGAACCGCACACTTATCAACAGCCTTTACCTCGCTTCTGTAGGTTTGTTGGGCATTCCCTTTATTGGAAGTGGCGCGCTCTCTATTGTCTTGGGCTTCGGTTTACTCATCGTGCTCGGTATCTTACTTCAATGGAAGACCCGTGACGGAAATTATTTAATGCGTAAGCGACTTCTGAACACGTCTTTGCTTTGCATGTTGATGATGATGGTAGGTTATTCTTCGTATGCGGTAATCGTGATTCGCTCTACGCAGAACACGCCCATGGACCAGTCATCTCCTGAAGACATTTTCACTCTTGGCAGTTACTTAAACCGTGAGCAGTATGGTTCTCACCCACTCTTCTACGGCGCTCCCTATACGGCGATGCCCATTGACGTTACAAAGAAGAACCATATCCAACGCCACGAGAAGGTTAACCCAAATGAGCCCGATCGTTACGATGAGATTGAAGTGACTGACGCTTATGTTTACGCTCCTGAAACAAAGATGCTCTTCCCTCGTATGCACTCTCGTGCCCATACGGAAAGTTATGAAAGCTGGTGCGGAGGTGTGGACAAAACAGTCAAAACGTTTACTTACAATGGGTATCCTTACCCCTGCGAAATGCCTTCGCAGGCCGACAACATCAAGTTCTTCTTGAGCTATCAGGTGAACTTTATGTACTGGCGCTATTTCATGTGGAACTTTGCGGGACGCCAAAACGACATTCAGGGAAAGGGTGAACCCGATAAGGGTAACTGGATTACGGGTATCCCATTCATTGACAACTTGATGTATGGCGACCAAAGTTTATTGCCTGACTACATGAAGAACAACAAGGGTCGCAACGTCTTTTTCTGTCTCCCGCTCCTTTTAGGTTTGCTCGGTATGTTCTGGCAGGCAATGAAGAGCGAGCAAGGCATACGCCAGTTCTGGGTAGTCTTTTTCTTGTTCTTCATGACGGGACTTGCCATTGTGCTTTACTTGAATCAAACTCCCGGTCAGCCACGTGAGCGCGACTATGCTTATGCCGGTTCGTTCTATGCCTTTGCTATGTGGATTGGTCTCGGAGTTGCGGCCATCGTAGATTTGCTCCGTCGCGTGATTTCGCCTAAGATTGCTACGGGAATTGCTTGCACCGTTGGCGTACTCGTACCCATTCAGATGGTAAGCCAAACCTGGGACGACCATGACCGTTCGGATCGTTACGCATGCCGTGACTTTGGCATGAATTACTTGAACACCCTCCCCGAAAAGGGTAACCCCATCATCTTCACGAATGGTGACAACGACACCTTCCCACTTTGGTATGCACAAGATACGGAAGGTCTCCGCACGGACGCTCGCGTTTGTAACCTTTCGTACCTCCAGACGGACTGGTACACTGACCAGATGCGCCGTCAGGCATGGGATTCTCCGGGTCTCCCCATCACTTGGAACCGTTACGAATATGTGGACAACAAGGGGCATGATATATTTAATGTCGTCCCAGAACGTAAGGCCGAACTCGACACCTTAAAGAAACGTAACCCAGAGGTAAACCCCTATGAGTTGAGTTACCTTATCGACAACTATGTGCGTACGCAGGGTGTGTTGCCCACGGACTCTTTCGTGGTGAAGGTAAACAAGGAAAACTGTCTTGCTCAGGGCATGAAGGTACCTGCAGATTTCGAAGACTTCCCCGAATACATGGAAGTGAGCATTAAGGGCAAGAGCGACATATATAAGAGCGAAATGATGATTTATGAAATGCTCGCTCGCAATGATTGGAAGCGCCCCATGTATATGTCGGTGACTTTAGGTCAAAGCAATTATGCGCGTCTTGAAAATTATTGCATCCTCGAGGGACTTGCTTACCGCCTCACGCCTTTCAACTTCGGCAGAATGGGAACTATCGATGCCGATGTGATGTATGACAACATGATGAACCGTTTTGCTTACGGCAATGTGAATAAGGAGGGTATCTATCTGGATGAAACCGTCATGCGCATGTGCTACACGCACCGCCGTATGCTCCTCATGCTTGCCGATCAGTTGATTCGTGAAAACAAAATCGATAAGGCAACGAAGGTGCTCGAATTCCAGAAGGAGAAATTCCCTGCTTCTACCGTTCCTTACGAACAAGATGATTACGACATCGCAAACATTTGGATGCAGGTGGGCAACGAAAAGGAAGCAAATGCCGTATCACACGAAGTGGCAGCCATTGCCATGAGCAACTTACGCTGGTTGTCTTCACTCGGAACTACACGCGTCAACAGTTATCCCACAGCGTGTTACAAAGCTGTGAGAGCCCTCTTTACATCACTCTCTATGCTTGCCCAAAATGAGGATTTAACTCCCGAGGAAGAAGCATTCTTCGAACAGGCTGACCAATTAGAGGCATTTAATCTCGGTTTTTATTACTTGAATCAAGAGTAAACAGCAATCGTTTCGCGTAGGGCGTTATAGGGATGCTGTTTTGACGATAGCCAGGATAGTTCCTTTAAGCACTATCAACACTATAGTCCCAACAATCCCTATAACCTCCATAACCCCATTACGCACCCTTCGCAACATTCCCCACTCACCGCCCCGTGTTTAT
>CALCUV010000006.1 GCA_937906765.1 uncultured Prevotella sp. | reverse complement strand
TCCATCATCGCCTGATTATGGAGTGCGGCATGCTTAGGTGGCAATATTTCTTGGGCAAGCGTCGCAAAATGCTTTTTGCCTGCCGTGGAGTCAATCGGCTGACTGATGGCGAAGAAACGCGACAGCACACGATAGACATTACCATCCACTACGGCATGGGGCAATCCGTAAGCAAACGAAGCGATTGCGGCAGCCGTGTAATCTCCAACGCCTTTGAGCGTGCGGATTTCGGAATAAGTTGCGGGAAAGCCTCCCATGCTTACAATCTGTTGTGCCGCATGATGCAGATTTCGAGCTCTGCTGTAATATCCAAGTCCTTGCCAGAGGCGCAAAACCTCATCCTCGCTTGCCCGTGCAAGATCTGCGACGGTGGGGAAGGCGGAAGTGAAGCGCAGATAGTAACCCCATCCCTGCTCCACGCGAGTTTGTTGAAGGATAATCTCTGACAACCATATTTTATAGGGGTCTTGCGTGGCGCGCCAGGGCAAGTCGCGCCCATTTTTCTGATACCAGGGGATGAGAGGGGAAAACATTTGGGAAATTAAAAATGAGAAATGAGAAAGGGGAAATAAGAAAGGAGAAAGGAGAAATAACCATGCGGGGCATTACGCGCTTGGATGTTTCTCGTTTCTCCTTTCTCGGTTAAGTGATTGTTACATATCACCAATGTTTAGTGGAATAATTTAATGCGTTGTTCCTCTGAGAGTTTACAAATCATGAGTGTGCCCTCTTTTTCTACGACAATGTAACCATCAAGTCCCTGAACCACCACTTTCTTTTCGCCCGTAGTGTGAATGATGCAGTTATGGGTTTCATAGGTATCAATGTTCTCGCCGATGCAAGCATTGCCGTACTTATCCTGTGCCACTTGTTCGCGCAAAGAACCCCAAGAACCGAGATCGCTCCAACCAAAATCGCCAGGATATACGAAAATTTCCTCCGCACGTTCCATAATGGCATAGTCAACCGAAATGTTTTCACATGTGGGGAACACTTCGTTGATTTTTTGTTGCTCTTCCGAAGTGTCATAAATGGGAAGCAACTTTTCAAATGTGCGCGAAATTTCGGGATGATACACACGGAAGGCATTAACAATCGTGCTGACGCTCCAAACAAAGATTCCGGCATTCCAGAGATACCCACTTTGCTTGATGTATTCCTTTGCCACGTCCAACGTAGGCTTTTCCTTAAATCCATCTACGCGATAGATGTTCTTACGTCTTGAAGATGCAAAACTAAGGTCGCCCTTGATGTAACCATATCCCGTTTCGGGGCGTGTAGGCTTGATACCGAGGGTGATGATAGCATCTGTTTCAGCCGCAAATTCCAAACAATCGGAAATTGCTTGGCGGAAAGTGGGCACATCAGCGATGGTGTGGTCAGAGGGTGCCACTACGACATTCGCACGAGGGTCACGCTTCTTAATGCGCCAGCTTGCGTAACAAATGCAAGGCGCAGTGTTGCGACGGCAAGGTTCTAACAAAATATTATTTGAGGGAACCTGGGGCAACTGTTCCTTAACGAGCGCCTCATAATCCGCAGAAGTGACAATCCAAACGTTTTCGGCAGGGATAATTCCCTCAAAGCGCTCCACAGTTAACTGAAGCAAAGTCTTGCCACAACCTAAAACGTCCAAAAATTGCTTAGGTTTTTCGGGGCTACTCATCGGCCAAAAGCGACTTCCGATGCCGCCTGCCATAATTACGAGGTGGTTATGTTTCATCATAAGTAATCTGTGCTAAAGTGTGAGGTTTGTGGATGTGTGATATGTTCAGTTACTTTTGAGGTTTGTTTTCTTTCATCGTACCCTCAATGTAGATGCGCGTAACCTGAGATTTAGCGTTAGATCTCACGGTGATAGGCTTTTCGAAGTGACGAAAGAGTTTGCCTTTGCCGTTGTAAACGATTTCAATCTCGCCCTTCTTTCCGGGTTGCACTGGGGTTTGGGTGAATTTCGCAACCGTGCATCCGCAACCCGTAATTACTTGGTGGATAACCAAAGGTTCGTTGCCCGCATTGGTGAATTTGAACACGACTTTCTGAATTTCGTTTTCGTAAAAGGTTCCGAAGTTGTGAGAAGTCTTGTCAAATTTAATTTCTGCTTGAGCAAAAGCGCAGACCCACCCAATGCAGAACAGGGCTATGAATGTTGAGAAAAATCTTTTCATCGTTGTGTTGTCGAAATTAGTGTAGTCATTTGCAAATGTAAGATTTAATCTGTTAATAAGCATAAATGAAGCGAAAAAATATTCTCAGCACGTGGCAAGGTGACTATTCTTTTCGTAAATTTGCGGTAAATAATGATGAAAACAGCACCTCAACCTTCCGTTTCTTCGCCCAAAGAAAAAATCATTTTGGGAATTGACCCCGGCACAAACTTGCTGGGGTATGGATTGGTGCGCGTTACGGGCAAGAAAGTGGAGATGATGGCCATGGGGGTTATTGACATGCGCAAATGTGCGGATGGTTATTTGAAATTAGGGCGTATCTATGAGCGCGTGATGGGAATTATTGACGCCTTCCACCCTGATGAACTCGCCATTGAGGCACCCTTTTTTGGCAAAAACGTTCAGAGTATGCTCAAGTTGGGACGTGCGCAGGGCGTAGCCATAGCTGCGGCAATCAGTCGGCAAATCCCTATCCAGGAATATGCTCCGATGAAGATAAAAATGTCGATTACGGGCAACGGTCAGGCAAGCAAGGAGCAAGTGGCGGCAATGATTAAGCGCATGCTCAATATTAAGGGAGACCCCGTGGGATTTCTTGATGCTACTGACGCACTTGCCGTGGCCTATTGCCATCACTTGCAAACTTCGCGCCCACAAACCACGGTGAAAGGGGCACATTCGTGGGCGGATTTCGTAAAGCAAAATGCGAGTCGCGTTCATAAGTGAAACGAATCCTTACTTACGCAAAACGAAGTTACTTTTTGTCGCCCTTAAATTACTTATTGTTTTTCCTAACTCACTTATAATTCCACCTGTTTTTTAACTTCACAAAATTAGCAATTTAAATAGTATGAAAACATTTCTTCTTACCTTGATTTTTGCAACGTTCACCCTTGGTGGTAGTGCACAAGAAATTTACAAACTCGTTTATGAGAGTGCAAAGAGCACACTTGAAAATCCTGCAACTCCACTTGCAAAGGCGAAGATTGCACAATTTAAAATCAGTCAACTGACGTATCTCTATCAAAAGGCATTTGAAACCATGCCTGAGGTGACCGATCGTTTCCTTGACGTTCAGGCTTACTACCTTTCGGAATTTATGACGCTTTATCAGACAGACTTGGTTAAGAGCAGCACGTTGAGTGGCGAAGAGCGTGCGAAGCGTGTCATGATTTTCTTGGATGCCACCGTTTCAAACCCTCTTTTTAACGACACAGACGAAGAAACCATCTACGCCTACATTCATGAGGGCACCGAACTCACTCCCTTCTCGCTCGATACGGATTGGGAAAAAGCCCTTGCGGCGGTTAAGGCGCAGTTGAAGTAAGGTTGAAGGTAGAAAGTCTAACGTTGAAAGATTAAAGGTTAAAAATCGAAGTGCAAAACGTAGAACTAAATAAAGCGTGGCAAGCCATTGCGAACACTAACGTGAGTTTGTTTCTCACAGGTAAGGCGGGGACGGGGAAAACAACCTTTCTCCGCCGTCTGCGTGAGCAATTACCCAAGCGTGTAGTAGTCTGCGCCTCAACGGGTATTGCTGCTATCAATGCTCAAGGCGTTACGCTTCATTCTATGTTTCAACTGCCCTTTGCTCCGTATATTCCCGAAACAACTTTTAATAACAACCAGCGCCGCTTCACGTTTCCTAAACAGAAAATTCGCCTCTTGCGCAGCATTGACGTGCTCGTGATTGACGAGGTGAGTATGGTGAGGGCAGATGTGTTGGATGCCGTCGATAGCGTGTTACGCCGTTATCGCCATCGCTATAAACCCTTTGGCGGTGTGCAACTCTTGCTCATTGGCGACCTTCAACAATTAGCGCCCGTGGTGCGAACGGAGGAGTGGGATTTGCTGAAGGCGCATTATGAAACGCCTTATTTCTTCAGTAGCAAGGCGCTTCAGCAGTTGAATTATTACACCATTGAACTCAAAAAGGTGTATCGACAGAGCGACCCCGTCTTTTTGGAATTGCTCAACAAGGTGCGCGAAAATCGCATAGACACACTAACCCTGGCGCATCTCAACTCGCGTCACATTCCTAACTTCAACCCGCCCAAGGAAGAGGGTTACATCCGCCTAACCTCCCACAACCGCCAAGCAGATGCCATCAATCAGCGCGAACTTGAGGCCCTTGACGCCAAGGAACACTATTTCGAGGCGAAGATTGAGGGAGAATTTCCCGAAATGTCCTTTCCCACGGACAAGCTGCTTGTTTTGAAACAAGGCGCTCAGGTGATGTTCGTAAAAAATGACCGCGAGAAGCGCTTCTATAACGGCATGATAGGCACCATTACGGGCATTGACGACGGCGGAATTACCATAGTTCCCACAGATGCAGATGTGGAGATAAAAGTGACTCCCGACGTGTGGCAAAACTGTAAGTACGTGCTGGATGAGGAAACAAAAGAAATTTCGGAAAAAGTCATTGGCACCTTCACTCAAGTCCCCCTACGATTGGCGTGGGCAATAACGATTCACAAGAGTCAGGGACTCACCTTTGAGCGTGCTATAATCAATGCCAATCAAGCCTTTGCGGCGGGGCAAACTTATGTGGCGGTGAGCCGTTGTAAGACGTTTGAAGGTCTCGTTCTGAGCGACCCCATTCCTGCACATGCCATCATCACGGATTATCAAGTGCGCAATTATACGCAACAAATGGCGGAGCGCGAACCTTCGGAAAATCAGATTCAAGAGGCACAGCGCAACTTCCTTTATGCCACACTCGAAGAACTCTATAACTTCACCTCCGTGCTTTATGCTTATGCCGACGTGGTGCGCGTGATGGAGGAGCATTTCTCCAAACTTTATCCCGAACTTATTGCGCGATTTAAGGCATTAGAACCCGATTTGCGAAGCGCCATAGACACCGTTGCTAAAAAGTTTTGCACTCAGGTGGACTATCTTGTACGAACCGAGGAAAATCCTGCTGAATCTCCCAAGTTGCAAGAACGCATCAGTGCCGCAACAACTTATTTCCTTGACAAACTCTTACCGTTAATCAAGCAAACGAGTGACTTGTCCCTTCCTACGGATAGCAAGCGCGTGAAAGAGCGTGCTGAGGCGTCAATAGATACACTTAAGGAAGCGCTTCGTGTAAAGACACAGTTGCTCAACTACGTTCAAAGCGCCCCCTTCTCCCTCACGGCCTACCTCCGCCGTAAGGCAGACATTCTGCTTGACGTTGCTGACAAGGAAGATACTGGTGCCGCCACAAAAGCAAGTAAGACCCCGAAAAAGAAGGCAGAGAAAGAAGAGAAAATCACCGATGTGCCTCAGGATATTTTGCATCCCCGCCTGTTCAATGTGCTACGTGCTTGGCGTGCAGAGAAAGCGCGTGAACTCTCCTTGCCTGCTTACATTGTCTTCTCCCAACGTGCGCTGATTTCCATGACGAATATGCAACCGCAAACCATTGCCGAACTCAAGAAATTGCCAGGTGTGGGAAAAGCCGTGACGGAGCGCTATGGCGAAGCCTTACTTGAATTGATTCATGAGTATTTGCTGGAGGAGGAAGACTAACCTGCGGCTCACAATAAGAAACAGAAAGTGGAGACAAACTCACCCCTGCGAGCCGTCTCCACTTTCTCCGTGTTCTAATTCGATAAGTTTTAGCGGACAGTAATAATAAGATTCAAGGCAAAATAAAAAGGAGTCCGCTGTACGAACTCCTTAGATTATTGTATGAAGTGGATTTTTGTTGTAGATTTTATAGGGTAAAAGAATTATAAAAGGGCGCTGTTCTGCCTCTGTTTATAAGGGCTGCATTCGCCCTATCTGCCACAGATGTTCGCTTGTGGCGTGAAGTCGAGAGTGGGGGAGTCGCTCTCGGGTTGCGGTTCGGGGTCAGGGTCAGGTGATGGAGTGGGGACGTCTTCTTCGGGAGGTGTGTCTGCGCCTTCCTCGGTGAGTTTTGTAATCCAATAATGGGGATATTTAAAACCGTTGACTCTAAAATAGGTAGTAACCGAACCCTCTATGGCAATAGGAGTGCCTATCAACTGGGGGTTGGTTAGGAGGTTGTATAAGACGTATTCGTCAGTGTCACTTTTTATCTGTATGGGCAAACACCGCTTGTGGTCGGTTTCTTTCTTGCTGTCCGCAATGAGGATGTTGGTGTTAGGTTTTTCAGTAGGTGCGGAAAATTGAGCCTTGCTCATGGTGGTTCCGTTGACATATCCGAC
>CALCUV010000005.1 GCA_937906765.1 uncultured Prevotella sp. | reverse complement strand
TCTCGTATACGATATTTTCTTGTTTGTGCAAAATTCTCCGCCTTTTTCGTCGAAATCATACATTATTATATTTGTAATGGCGGGTGATGTAGGAGAAGGTTGAGGCTGCTTCGAGAAACTCACCCTTTTGGAATTGTGCCTCGCCCATGAGTAGCCACGCATGTTTGAGGAAGGGGTTAAACTCCTTCTGCGCCAAGTAGGCCTTCATCTTAGGTGATTGGCGCTTACTGCCTTCCACCTTTGGGCGACGGGTAATGGAGTGCAACTGAATGGCTTTCTGACACTTGGTAACCGTAGTTTCAAAATTCCCACTCCCAGTGGTGCGACTTTTTTCGCTACCTACGAGGAACACGGGCAGAAACTCCGTGTAGTCATCCTTATGCCCTTTCTCCTTGGCGTACATCCCTTCTTTGTAAGCGGTATGCCCGTTGTAGTAGGTGTTATATCGCGCCGTGAAAGCGTGCCACATACGCGTCGGTGCCGTATTCTTTTTGGTGGAACACGACAATGCGGTAAACAAACTTACCAAGAGCAGTATGGGGAAGATTTTCTTCACGTCAAAGGATAGGGTTTGTTGCTGCTTTTTAAGCGTTTGATTTTTAAGGAAGTAATCTTTTGAAAATGATAAGTGACTTCGTGAAAACTATTAGTGAGTTCGTAAAAACTAAAAGTAACTTAGTGCGAATGAAGTCTCAAATAGTTTTCACGAAGTGGGATACAGTTTTGAGGAAGATAGGTTTGCGCCCTGTTAAGCGTGACTTACGAGTGCATTCTGCGCTCTCCGATGATTAAGAATACCTCATCCTTGATAGGGTCGGGGAGTTCGATGTGACGGAGTTGGAGTGAGCGCACCCACCCAGCCACTTCGTCATTGCGCATCGTGTAAAGGATTTCCTGAAATTCCTCTACCTCTTCCGCCGTATATTCATCCGAACGACGGGTGCGGAAACGGTCGAGTTCCTCATCCTCATAATATTCCACATCTTTACTTACGGCCGCCAAGAGACTGTCCTTTTCGCACGTTTCATGTTGACCGCAACATTCCTCTGCCTCTTCGGGGGCTTCTTGAGCAACGGTTTCAACATGGGTAGTCTCTTCGGGAGAAGACTGTTGGTCATCGGTGCGCAAGAAACGGGCAGCGATGGCAACGAGTAAGATTATGGCAAGAAAAATAATGAGGTAAGTCATGTTGTGAGGGTATGAGGGGTGAGGTTCTGAGGTTTTAAGGTCCTTAGGTTATACGGCATTGAAGTTATAAGGTTCAGAAGTTCTGAGGTTTAGAAGTTCTGAGGTCCTGAGGTCCTGAAGTTTTGAGGTTCTGACGTTCAGAAGTTTAAAGGGATTCCAAATGTTGCCAGAAAGAAGGGTAAGATTTGCTCACCACTTCGGGATGGTTGATTCTGAGATTCGGATAGCGCAGGGCGCAAGGCGCAAAGGCCATTGCCATACGGTGGTCGTCGTAAGTGTCTATACTAACAAATGCGTTGGGCGGTAATTCCGTGGCGCCAAATTCGTGACAGAAGAGTTCGCTATCGTTGGCTTCTTCCACACGAATGCCCATCTTTTTTAACTCAGTGCGAAGTGCGGTGATGCGGTCGGTTTCCTTTATCTTCAGGGTTTGAAGTCCCTTGAAATGAAAGGGTTGGTGGAGCATGGCACAGGCAACTACGAGCGTTTGAGCAAGGTCGGGTTGTTCGGAAAGGTC
Organism: uncultured Prevotella sp.; assembly: GCA_937906765.1. Lineage (GTDB taxonomy): Bacteria > Bacteroidota > Bacteroidia > Bacteroidales > Bacteroidaceae > Alloprevotella. The sequence goes on along the minus strand of CALCUV010000005.1, from coordinate 1,205 downwards.
AAGGCGGAACACTTCAGTCACTTCCGCCTTGCGCTTGGTGAGCACCACGCCCTCGGGAGTGAATTCCGTGTGTACGCCCAAGGGGATGAAAAATTCGCGAATGCGGGAGTCGCCCTGCAAACTGTTTTCAAAAAGATAGGGGAGCACAATGCGTGCCTCGGGGTCAGGACTCAGTGCCACGAGCTCGTACCAGTAAGACGCCGCACTCCAATCGCTTTCTACGCGAAACTCTTTCAAAGGTCGGTAAGGCTGAGGCGCTACGCAGATAGTGGCATCATCCTCCCATTTCACCTCAGCTCCGAATTGGCGCATGAGGGAGAGCGTCATGTCGATGTAAGGGCGTGAGAGGATAGTGCCTACAAGGTGCAGGCGCAACCCTTCTTGCAACGTCGGACCCACCATGAGGAGGGCGGAGATGTATTGCGAACTCACATCTGCGGGAAGCGAGATGGCGCCACCCTTTAATGCGCGTCCCGAAATGCGGAGTGGGGGGAAACCTTCTACTTCCGCATATTCCACATTCGCACCCAGTTGGCGCAATGCTTCAACCAACACGCCGATAGGGCGTTGGCGCATGCGCGCAGTGCCAGATAGGACGCGCGTGCCGAGAAGGGTGGAAAAATAAGCCGTAGAGAAGCGCATGGCAGTGCCTGCCGCCATAATGTCTATCACTTCCTCCTCGCTCTGCAAGGCACGAACGAGCACACGTGTGTCGTCGCAATCAGAGAGGTTCTCCAATTGCGTTTGCCTTCCTGAGAGTGCCGCTAAAATCAGTGCGCGGTTGCAAATGCTCTTTGAGGAAGGGAGCGTGATGGTTGCCTGAAGCGTGGCGGGGAGGTGCATGCTGTTTGATGGTTATGGCTTATAGTTACTATAGTGCCTATAGTCCCTATAAATTCAAGACTTATCGTAACCTACTATTCGTAGAACGTAATCACCAAGTCGTTTTCCCAAGTCTTGCCTGCCTCAAGCGCTTGCATGTAGGGGCGTTCTTGGATGCTGCCCTTGAAACCCTGTTCGTCGCAGAGTCCATACCAGGGTTCGATACAGAGGAAGGGGGTGGGCACTCCCTGAGGTTGCCAGAACAACCATACGGGGGCGGAGCATTCTACGCGAGCAATGGGTTGCTTGTTGAGATTGAGCAATGTGGCAGCCTTAAGTTGATGCTTGTCAAAGATGAGGGCTTCGTTGTTAAAGGTTTCTAC
>CALCUV010000004.1 GCA_937906765.1 uncultured Prevotella sp. | reverse complement strand
ATCCTAAAACTCGCGGGTGTTTTCCCTAAACGTGATAGGGAATCCCTCCCTGCTGCCACTCACACAGCTGTAGCTTCTTCGGACGAAAAGCAAACGACTTGAAAGGTGTCTGCCAAAGAGGTTTGCCGGTATTAGTATATAACAAGTCCGGCAAGACCGCAGAGCACTATCATGAGTATGGGATGGAGTTTGTAGATGCGTGTGCCGTGAGCAGGAACGGTCACAGACATTTCGCCCGTAAAGGAGCCAGCGTCTGCGCGTTCAAAAAGGTCGCGCGCCTTCACCTCGCCCGCAAGGTCGAGCATGGAGAAGTTTACGCTCACCGTCTTCGTGCCGTTTGAGGGATTGTAAACTGCCACAGCACGCTTCTTGCCATAAAGTTCTTCCACGTCCTTCACGAGAATATAGCAATCATTTTCTTTTTCCACCACGTAAGCCTGAAGTCCCAATTCGTTCTGATTGAGTGCAATGAGTTCTTCATTCTGCATCAGTTCCAAAGCATTGCCCTTGATGTCGTGGAGGTCGCAACCAATAAGCAGGGGCGAACTCATAATGCACCACATACCGAAGTGCGTTTTGTCTTCTTCCTCCGTCAATCCGCGACCCACTTCCAGCATGTCCATGTCGTTGTAATGTCCATACGTGGTGTAGGCAGAGAGGTAAAGACTCTGATTGATGATGCTCTTGAAAGATTCCCAACCAAGGTAAATATCTTCAGTGGTGCGCCAAGAATCCACCATGTCACACACCCACGTTCCAGGGAATGCCCAACGACAGATATTCCAATTCAAGTTCTTTTTATCAACGCCGTTAATTGCCGCAGCAATTTCCTTGTAGCGCTGTTCTTCGTCAAGGTCAAGACCTTCGGCATTGTTGCCAGCGTCAGCACCACAATAGTCCACCTTAATGAAGTCGAAATCCAACTCATCAAAATAGAGTGCCATGTCTTCAGCATCATGACCGTAAAGACCTACGCCAATGCCGATCGTATCCTTGGGTTGTCCCCAGAAAGAAGCACACGTGTTTCTGCCCGCATCGGAGTAAATGCCTGCTTTCAAACCCTTGCCGTGGATGTAGTCCACCAAGGGGCGCAAACCGTTAGGGAAACGCGTGGGGTGGATGAGCAAATGCCCGTCCTTATCACGTCCGCCGAAGAAACCGTCGTCGATGTTGATATACTTATACCCCTTTTCAAAGAAGCCGAGGTTGACCATCGCATCCGCTTGAGTGCGAACGAGCGAATCGTTAATTTGGAAACCATACGTGTTCCACGAACTCCAACCCATGATAGGTGGTTGCTCTGCACTGGCTGTTACAAAAGCGCCTACGCAATAGGCAAGCAAGGAAAGCAAAAACTTTTTCATGACAATATAATAATGTAGTTAATTTTAGTGTTACACTTTCGTAAAACGAGGACACGCAATGCCCTCATACTTTGCAAATTTAAGTAAATTAATTCTGAATACCACGTAATTGAAATACAATTTGGAGCAATAGTTGTTATTTATGAAGAAACCAAGAAACAGCGGATGAGGTATCTTTGTTACAAGTCACAAAAAGAAGAACTGCAATCATGCCCCCGTAGGCGGGCACACTTGCCTAACCGCGGG
>CALCUV010000003.1 GCA_937906765.1 uncultured Prevotella sp. | reverse complement strand
TTACGAAGTTCATCGCAAAGTGGATGGACGCCTACTATTTGGACCCTATCATCGGATTTTTCTTACCTGGTTATGGGGATATCATCACAGCCGTGCTCAACATCCCCTTCCTTTTCGTCAGCATCTTCAAACTGCATAGTTTCAAACTTACAGTTGCCATCATCTTAAACGTAGTCATCGACTTCCTTGTCGGTTTGATTCCCGGCGCAGGCGATTTCTTGGATATCTTTGTAAAGTCATACGCCAAGAACTCTCAGTTGCTCATCGACCACGTAGAGAATGGTCGCGAAATTAACCTTAAAACCATCCTTTCAAGTATTGGAAGTTTGATTACTTTCCAAAGCAATAAGGAAAAGAAAATAGAAAAGGGAACTAAGAAAGATTGACCAACAACTGGAACTAATAAAAAGTAAAATAGGTTACATTTGCCATTATTTTACCCCTTGATTCTCATTTTTAACAAACTGCCACTTTTTCGCGCATTTATTTGCAGAAAAGTCATAAAACGCTTGCCCATTCTGAATATTTATTCCATCTTTGCAAGGTTAAAACAACAAAATGGAATCAGAGACTGTAGCGAAACCCGTTCACTTTGCTTACACGCACTCTGAGAAACTAGACTTATTCACATTATTAATTTATAACATTACATTATTATGGCAAATTCAGAAAAGAAGTGGATGACAACTCTTTTGCTCAGTCTCTTCGGTTTAGGTAACCTTGGTCTTCACCGTTTCTACACTGGTCACACTAAGACTGGTATCGCTATGCTCCTTACAGCAGGTGGTTGCGGTTTCTGGACACTTTATGACATCTTTATGATTGTTACTAAGAAGTTTGAAGACGCTAATGGTAATATCGTTTGCGAATAAAACTAAAACAAAGAACAAACGTATAGGGTTACACACTTCTTGGCAAGTGTGTAACCCTATCTTTTAAAACCGTTCATGAATATCAATAAGAAGTATCTCATATATATATTATTAGTCTGCGCATTCCTTGGATCGCTATTCATTTTCAATCCCCTAAGTTCCTCATGGCTCATCAAATGTCCCTTTCATGCCATAACAGGATACGATTGTCCGGGATGCGGAACGCAACGCCTGATTTACCACTTACTTCATGGCGATTTTCATACGGCATTTTGCTATAATCCCTTTTTCATTGTGGTGGTCGTTCCTACCTTGTTAACACTTGCCATACTTCATTTTGCCTCTAAAAGAGGGCGAAAGTTTAGCGACTTTATTGCGGGGAAACCTATTTTCGTAATCACAATGTTTATCATTACTATTGCATGGTGGATTTTGCGCAATACGGATTGGTGGCATGAGTTTATAAAAAAACTATAACTGAATTTGCACATTTTATTAGAAACTTACAACTCACAATCTTACTAAGAAATCGCACAAAGAGAGACCTTATTTTCGCTCATAAAAACAGATTTGCAACACGCTGACAATAGATGTTTTATGAAAGCAACACTGCATCCTTAAACTCTTAAAATCACGTTTTGCAATAAATGTTTCAGTAAACATTGTCTGTTTAAGATTTATTAACTACATTTGCAGGACTGCTGAAGAAGCAATCTAACCATATTTTCAGAATCATATTACATTATAAATAACATTAAAATTAAACAAAATGAAGAACAAAGTTTTAGCAGCTATTTTGGCTTTCTTTTTTGGTGGTATCGGTATTCACAAGTTCTATCTTGGTGAAATCGGTATGGGAATTTTGTATATCTGTCTCACACTCGTGGGTATGATTATCTGTCTTCCCATTGGTGCAATCTTATCATTCGTTGACTTCATCTTACTCCTCGTTATGGATGACGAAAAGTTCAACCAGAAATACAATACTCCTAAGACATTCTAATCTGACAAACGTCAAAAATATAAACATGAGAGATGGATAAAAAGTCTGTCTCTCATGTTGCTTTCATAGTGACACGCTCCATTCTTTGACGGCAACCCTCCTTACACATAAGTTTCGCATTTTCCAGAAATCCCTATGCAGTATCACAAATATTCTGTAACTTCGCAATAGAAACACATTTTGCCAATTATGAAGTACCCCATTGGAATACAAAGTTTTGAGAAAATAAGAGAAGAAGGTTTTGTTTATATTGACAAAACCGCCCTCATTTATAACCTTGTAACAAAGGGTAATATCTACTTTCTCAGTCGCCCACGGCGTTTTGGGAAGAGTCTTTTGATATCCACTTTGAAGGCTTACTTTGAAGGGCGAAAAGAACTCTTTGCGGGGTTAGCGATAGAGCAATTAGAGCAGAATTGGGCGGAACATCCCGTGTTTCACATTGACTTCAATGGCACGAATTTCACCAAAGGGGGAACCTTAGAACAACTTCTGGAAGGAAAACTCGCCACTTGGGAACAAGAATATGAATGCGCCACCCAACAACTTGACTTAGGGATGCGCTTTGTGCAAATCATCAAGCAAGCACATGCCAAATACGGCAAGCGCGCCGTAGTCTTAATTGACGAATATGACAAACCCTTGCTTGACGTTCTCGACACGAATTACACCATTGAGATTGACGGCGAACGACGTCGGATTGAAGATGTCAACCGTGAAATCCTCAAGGGTTTTTATTCCGTATTCAAGGCAGCAGATGACGATTTGCAATTCGTGCTCCTCACTGGCGTCACAAAGTTCTCCCAAGTGAGCATTTTCAGTGGGTTTAACCAACCTGCAGATATCAGTTTAGACCGACGCTATGAGGCTATATGTGGCATTACAGAGGAAGAACTCTACACGTATTTCAGCGAAGCAATCAAGGATTTGGCGGTGCGCTACAAGTTTAGCACAACGGAAATGCAAGAGTTCCTTAAGCGCCAATATGATGGTTATCATTTTAGCGACGAACTTACGGACATTTACAACCCCTTCAGTTTGCTCAACGCCTTTGCCTCACAACGTGTTGACGACTACTGGTTCCGCACGGGCACACCTACTTACCTCATAAATTTGCTCAACCATACGAACGAGAATTTGGACGAACTTACGGGGCGCTATTACGACCCCAGCGAATTTATCGACTATAAGGCTGACGTTGAAAAACCTCTGCCCATGATTTATCAGAGTGGGTATCTCACGATTAAGGATTGCGACCTCGCACTCAATTCCTTCCTGCTCGACTTTCCCAATAATGAAGTGCGCAAAGGATTTGTGACGCTCGTAGCCAACAACTACTTGCAAACGAAAGGCGACACGGGAAATTGGGCACGCGAATCGGTCAAGGCACTTCAAGTTGCCGACCTCGAAAGGTTTCGCAAACTGCTCACAAGTTTCCTTGCCGACATCCCCTACTCTATGCGCAGAAAGGAAACTGAGAGAGAGCGTGAGCGCTATTTCCATTACACGTTCTACTTACTTATGCGTATGGTGAGTTGTTACACCATCTACACCGAAAAACAACAAAGTGAAGGACGCGTAGATTGCATTATTGAAGTGCCGAATTACGTCTATATCTTCGAATTCAAACTTGACGGAACCGCCACTGAAGCCCTCACGCAAATCAACCAAAAAGGGTATGCACAACCCTACGCTGCCGACCCACGAAAACTCTACCGCATCGGAATCAGTTTCTCATCCGAGACGGGAACTATTGCTGATTGGGCCGTGGAAGAATAATGTTCCTGCGCATCACAAACACAACCCTGACCATGATACAAATGGCGATGATTCTTTGAGAGTCATCGCCATTTCTGTTACTAACTATTTCATTTCTTAGGCATAGATTTTGAAGCGTCAGGCATGATAGTTGCAAACCTTGCCTTAGCGTTCACCACATTTCAGCATTACGCCTGCTCACACCTCTTTATCAAATCCGCATAAAGCGCATTGCGGGAGAGCAAGTCTCGGTTGCCCACGAGGAAGAATTGCTTGCGGGCGCGAGTGATGGCTACGTTGAGTTTTCTATCCACCTCAGTTTCGCCTACGTGCTGACAAACGGAGAGGATGTCTAACTGATAGGGGCGCGAGATAGTGGTGGTAAAAATTATGTAGTCGCGCTGTGAACCTTGGAAACACTCTACGGTGTCAATCGTAATGTCATCCACGTCGGGAACTCCGCGCGTTCGCAGACTTGCCCGCACCATGCTGATTTGATTGCGGAAGGGCACGATGATGCCTAACTGCTTGGGCAGGGAGAGAGGCGCGCCGCTACGCTCATTTAATTGAATGAGCGCCTCAACTATGTTGGCCACAACTTCTGCTTCCTTTTTGTTTGCTTTAACATTGTCAGAAACGTCTGGGGCAGAAACATGGACGAATCCCATACGCGTAGATGCCACAAACTGCTCCATCGGCGTTTGCGCATCCGTATAATTCAACGCCTCCTCTTGATGTTCCAACGGCACAACGGAAAGGCGCCCGTCATAGAAGCGTTCGTTTACGAATTGGGCAATCTCGCGGTGCATTCTGCCTTGAAGAGAGAGCAATCCTGAGGCAAGATTTACCACTTCTGGAGTATGACTGACAAATCCATGCAGACGTTCGAAGAGGGAATTACGAAGATCGGTCAGTCCGATACTTCGAAGCGCTTCATCACGTATGATGGTTTGCTCCGTGCGTTGCATCACGACGGCGGGAAGTTGCTTATGGTCACCAATCATAATGAAGCGACGCACGGCATGAGGATGCGCCAAAAGTCCCATTATCTGAGGTTCGAGCACTTGAGATGCCTCGTCAAGAATCAGTAGGTCAAACTGCTTTAGGTTAAAAAGTTCCGTGTGAGAAGTAAGCGTAGCCACCGTTCCCACTATTACCTGATGGTCAAGAAGTAACCGACTCACCTCTGCACGATTCTTAAGCGTCGCCGCTTGATTTTGGAACAGGTTTTTGTGTACTGCTTCCGTACACGTTTGCTCAATGCCGAGTCGCAGGAAGTCAATGCCGGCGCACTGAAGCATTTGGCAAATTTCATCTACGGCACGGTTGGTGTAGGCAGCGAGTAACAAGTTGGGGCGTTCACCACGAAGGCATGCCGAAGTGAGAAACTCTTGCACCATTGCGCGAAGTGCGACGTTGGTTTTCCCAGTTCCCGGAGGCCCTACGAGAAGGTAATAATCCTGAGCCTGCATTGCGGGAAGCACTATGGCGTTAGTGCGTGCGCCATAATCCCCAAAAAGTTGAATGTTCGTATCAAAGCGGGGCGCACGTCGGCAGAGCAAAAGATCGCGTCGCTCTTGGGGAGCCGTAAGTAGGGAGAAGAGACCACGGCGAGCGGATTGGAAACTGCTATCTGTGCTGTCCTTCTCAATGGCATAGAGTGTGTCCTTCGAAAAGAAGTCTCGATTGCGCTGCTTATAGGAAAGGTGCAGATGAAGTTCGGTATCCGTAAGGCGAACGATATAAGCGCGCACCAATTGTCGGTTGCAAACGGTGTCCGTTGCCGAACGGCGCTCGTAGAGTTGCACCATCGCCCCCTCATTAAAGTCTGCAATGAATTTCTCTCCGTAATCGGGCACGTCGAAAATGATTTCCTCCACCCCACCTTCGCCTAAAAGTTCACGGATTCGGAGGTTGATGAGAATCTCTCCCGAAAGGAGTTTTGAGGTATAGTCAGCATTCCACACACGAGCAAATCCGCGCGTAGAGTCAGGGCGAGGTTCGCCCATCTTTGAGAGAAACTGCTCGCGCGACAAGAAGGTCATGAAGTGGTTAAAGTAACTGCGCTCCAAGGGTGAGGCATTCGTCAAGGGTTCTACGACTGCCTGAATCGGGGGCAAGATTGCCTTCAAAAAGTTAGGGTGAAGTCCCTGCTTCTGTATAATATTATTATAGGTGAGTTCCGACAAAACGTCCACAACTTCCCCATTGCGCATGCGCATTTCCATCCGCACAATTTCATTACGCAGTTGCATCACCTCCTTAATCTTAGTGCGCGGAATGCGTTCGTCAAGCAAAGTGGGATAACGGGAATAAAGCAGGAAGGAAGCAATAGCGTCGCGAGGAATGGAGAAATTAAAGTGAAGCATCTCCTTATAAAGCGCCATCTGCAAGACATGCTCCTCCCTGGGACGGACAGGAGATCGAAAATCTTCGGCCTTGCCGCTCTTGAGTTCCACTATGTGGCGATGATCTGCCGTCATGACGTCCAAACGTCCCTTTAAGCCGAGCGTAGCACAGATAAAGGCGGGTTCGAGCAACACCTTGTCAAGCGCGATCCCCACTTCGGGCGAAGCATACGCCTGATGCACGATGCGATGAATGTTCTCAAAATGCCGGCGTGCCTCTTTGAAATAATCCACATTGATTTCCTCGGGCGCCTCAAAGCAAGCGTAATCCAGGAGTGACTGACGGAAGTGCGTCTGCATGCTTTCCGCAAAATTAACTTCGGCAGTGTTGGTGCAATCATCCATAAACTGATTGGCAGCATTACCCAAGAGAATGGCACGTGTCGTTTGGCGCGGTTGAAGTTGGGCAAGGAGGTAATTCAATGCCGAAGTGCCGTAAGGCTTTACGCATGCCGTGAGCGCACTTACGTCAATGAGGAAGTCGGGTTCGAGAATCACGAGTTCGCCTCCGTTAACGACGTTCACACGCATGCCTTCCTCCAAGATTTCCAAGGTTTCTGCGTCCGTCTTTACGAGAATCTCGCCTGCATTATCCTGAAGCAGAAGCGTAAAGGCGTCATCCCCCACCCTTTCTTTCACCAATCCGCGCGCCACTTTGAGTTGCTCCACGGGCGGAGTGACTTCGGTTGGCGCGGGAGCCTCGTTTCCCCCTTCGCCTTGCTCTAATGCCTCGAGGAAAGAGCGTAAGTCTGCCACGTCCGTCGCAAAGAGTTCTTCGCTTGCTTCACGCTGTCCGCGCAATGTCAGAAGGGCATTACGGCGAAAGCGATCTGCCGCGGCGTGAGGCAGATTATAGTGTTTGCACACCGCATAGAGGCGCGCAAAAAGTCCAGAGAAATCCGTGGAAAACTCTTTTGTTTTATCTATACACACACGCTTCAGCAAGGCATAGAGCATCGTGTAGCGCACACGCACTTTCAATTGCTCGTCACACGCCAAAGCGAGTTCTTCATCATACATCATAGCACACGTTTCTTTGGCCGAAGGACCAGAGGGTTAGACAGAAGAGTAAATGGTTTTGACAGAAGAACTGAAGTTTTTGACTGAAGGGCAAAAGTTCTTGACAGAAGAGCAAAAGTTCTTGACAGAAGAGCAAAAGAACAGAAGTTCTACATTTTTTGTACTTATGTTCTTATGTCCAATTCAGACAAAAGGGCAAAAGTTCTTGACAGAAGAACAAAAGAACAGAAGTTCTACATTTTTTGTACTTATGTTCTTATGTCCAAAACTCCCAAAAGCATCTTATGTTCTTATGTACTTGTGTCTACCCCCCCAAAAAGCACCTTTTGTACTTATGTCCTTATGTCCAAAACCCCCAAAAGCATCTTTCCTTATTATGTTCTTGTGTCTAAAACTTATGTTCTTGTGTCCAAACCCAAGAAAAATCTTTAACTTTGTGCGAAGTTACAAAATTCTAAGAACACTATGCTGAAACATATCGTACTCTTTCAACTGAAACCCGAACTTACAGAGGAGCAACGCCAATCCGTGATGGACAATTTCAAACAGGGCATTATGGCACTCCCTGCCATTATCCCCGAAATCCAATCTATTGCCGTCAACTTCAATTGCAATCCCGCCGAACAGTGGGACATTTGCCTTGAAAGCACCTTTGCCTCGCTCGAAGACCTTGACGTTTACGCACAACATCCCGCCCACAAGGCCGTAGGTGCCGAATTGCGCCCCAACATTTGCGGACGCAGTTGTGTAGATTATCAACTTTAGGTTTTAAGGTTATAAGGGCGCTTCGCTTTAAGGTTTTAAGGTGACCTTAACGTCACCCCAACCTAAACGTTCCTAAAACCCTTCAACCTCAGAACCTCAGAACCTCAGAACTTCATAACCTCTTAATTTTAATCCCTCACACTCATGACACACGAATGGTTTGAATGTAAAATCAAATACGAAAAGCAACAAGACAATGGCGCCCTCAAGAAGGTAAGTGAACCTTACCTCGTAGATGCTCTCAACTTCACGGAAGCAGAACGACGTATCATCGAAGAGATTGCCCCCTTCATGACCGGAGAATTCCAAGTGTCGGACATCAAACGCGCACGCTTTGCCGAACTCTTCGAAGCAGCGGAAGAGAGTGCCGACAAGTGGTATAAAGCCAAGCTTATCTACACCACGATTGACGAATCAAAGGGCGTAGAAAAGAAAACGTCGCAAATCATTCTCGTGCAGGCAGGAACCTTCCACGATGCCCTTAAAAATCTCGATAAGGGAATGGAAAATTATATGGGAGATTACACCATTGCATCTATCCAAGAGACGACCATCATGGACATTTTCCGCTACAAGCCTGCTATAGAATAACCAAAGAAAGACTTCGCATTGAGGCATTCCCTTGCCTTTCAAACTACAATACTTTTGCTAAAAATTAAGTTACTTATAGTTTAAATTAAGTTACTCTTAATTTCAATTAAGTAACTAATAGGAAACTGCAGAAGAGAAAGCCCTAAATCTACATGGGACACATTGCTAAAAACATCTCAGAAATCCGCGCATCACTGCCACCAACGACCCAATTGGTGGCTGTGTCAAAATATTATCCCACAGAGGCGGTGGCCGAAGCCTATGCCGCTGGGCAGCGCATCTTTGGCGAGAGTCGCGCACAGGAACTTCGTGAGAAGGCAGAGGCGCTTCCGAAGGACATTGAGTGGCACTTCATTGGGCATCTCCAACCCAATAAGGTGAAATACATAGCCCCGTTCATCTGCATGATTCATGCCGTTGACACTCCCAAACTCCTTGCCGAAATCAACCGACAGGCGGAGAAATGTGAGCGCACGATTCCCTGCTTGCTCCAACTCCATGTGGCGGCTGAGGAAACCAAATATGGTTTTTCCCCAGATGAGGCATGGCAATTCTTGGAGTCGGGCGAATGGAAGCATTTCCCTCATGCTCAAATCTCAGGCATCATGTGCATGGCTACGAACACGGACGACGAACTCCGCATTCGCCACGATTTCCAAGTGGCACACGACTTCTTCCTCCGCGCCAAGTCCACCTTCTTCGCCGATGCCCCCCACTTCTCTCAATGTTCATGGGGAATGTCTGACGATTATCCCCTCGCCATTGCCGAAGGAAGCACCCTTGTGCGCATAGGTTCCAAAATCTTTTGCGACTCCTGACTTTTTTAGACAGAAGTACAAAAGAACAAAATACGGTCATACTTTTTCAGGCAAAAGAACAAAAGGAACAAAAGGGATTAACCATTGACAGGTAGGGAAGCACGGCCCGTGCGTACGCATTAAAACGAAGTTTTGACAGAAGTACAAAAGGACATAAGATGGTTAATCTTTTTCAGACAAAAGAACAGAAGAAACAGAAGAGATTAACCATTGACAGGTAGGGACGCACGGCCCGTGCGTCCGCATTCAAACGAAGTTTTGACAGAAGTACAAAAGAACAAAAGATTATTAGCAACTCATTCCTTATGTACTTATGTTCTTATGTCAAAATAAACAGCGTTTCTGACAGAAGTACAAAAGCACAAAAGGTTATTAATTAACCGTTCCTTATACTCTTCTGTTCTTATGTCAAAAAAACAATAACCTCTCCTTTATTTCATCCACAAAAAAAGCGGGAGTGTCCAAACTTTAAGGTTTAGGCACTCCCGCGCTTGTTATTCTAAATTACATACCACCCAATTCTTCAATATCAACTCTCCACTTGCCAGCATACTTAACCATGGGGATTTCTACATATTCCGTTTTCCCATTATAAGAAATTTTTAATTTCACCGTGGCAGTCCTTCCATTCTCAGATATAGACTCTGACACGACAACAAACTTTGCCCCCTTAAATTCCTCAAATTGTTTAGCAAGTTCCTTTCCCATTTCGTTCATTGCTTGCATGAAATATTCATTAAACAGTTCCTTCTGCTCAGCGCTCATTTTCTCCAATTCGTCAAAAACTTCCTTTGAATACCAACTATCCTTTTCAACGACACCTTTCATCATATTATTGCAAAACTTCACAGCAACAGCGCTGGGCGTACCAGCCTTTTGCTGAGCACTCGCAGCATTAGTTGCGGGCGCAAAAGTAACAACTGATGTATTAGCAAAGGCCGAAGACGCAACGACAAACAAACCCATCACAAGGGTAAATAACGTTTTTTTCATAACTTTGTGTTTTTATAGCGGTAGAACTTCAAAATTTAAATTAAGTGCATTCAATATGAATGCGTTACACATTGCAAATTTAGTAAATAAAACAAAACTTCCAAGCAATGTGCCTTTTTTTCACACAAAAGGTGGGTTATTTACGAAAAACAGTGTGTGAGCAACGCGTATCTCGCCAGCAACAACACACCGTTAGAAGTATGCCTTGCAAAACAACCTCAGATAATTATGATACGCTCCGTTTTAACTCCACTCATAAGTCATCGATTCCTCACCGATTCGCGCTATCGCGAGGGGCATTTGAGGGTTGTGAATGCCCTACCCTCACGCCCTGTGTTGGGACTCCATAGTCCGGAACTGAAACTTACGGCAAGGACGCTTTCTGTGGCAGGGTGCGAAGTGGAAATGCCTAATGGTCGGCACAGAGTCTGTAAGAATGGTAAGGAAGTGATACATTGTTTTGAGCAAGTGGCTAACAATTCGCTCTGTCACGAAGAAGTGGTCATCTGGGGGTATTTGATAAACCACGAAAAGTGTAATTTCTCCGAACGATGCTCACTTTTGGGGCGCTACATCCCTGTGATTGACAACTGGGCGGTATGCGATTCTTATTGTGCCCATGCCAAGTGGATGGGCAAGGCAGATAAGCACGAACTTTGGGCATTTCTGCAACCCTATTTCCGCTCCACGCGCGAATTTGAAGTGCGCTTCGCCATCGTCGTTGCCATGACCTATTTCCTGACCGAGGAATGGTTGCCCCGCATCTTTGAGCAGTTTGAAGCGCTCCGCTTTGAGAAAATCTTTTCCGAGTATCAATACGTAAAAGGTAAGCCTAAAGTTGCCCAACAAGGCACAGCGCAAGGACCACAACCCTATTACGTGCGCATGGCAGTAGCCTGGTGTCTCGCCACTGCCCTTGCCAAATTCCCCGACCTCACCCGCGCCTTCGTGCGTGCCACACCCCTCCCCGAAGACGTCATCAAACTTTACGTCCGTAAGGCCCGCGAATCCTTCCGAACGCGAAGTGTGACAGCGATATAACAATGTTTTCTGTTTCAGACAAAAGAACAAAAGAAACAGAAGAGATTAACCATTGACAAGTAGGGACGCACGGCCCGTGCGTCCGCATTCAAACGAAATTCTGACAGAAGTACAAAAGAACAAAATACTGCCAATCTTTTTTAGACAAAAGAACAAAAGAAACAGAAGGATTTTACGATTGAAAAGTAGGGACGCACGACCCGTGCGTCCGCATTCAAACGAAATTTTGACAGAAGTACAGAAGAACAAAATACTGCCAATCTTTTTTAGACAAAAGAACAGAAGAAACAGAAGGAATTAACCATTGAAAAGTAGGGACGCACGGCCCGTGCGTCCGCATTCAAACGAAATTCTGACAGAAGGACAAAAGAACAAAAGATTATTCGTTAACCATTCCTTATGCACTTTTGTACTTATGTCTAAACCATCGGTTATCTTATCTGAAACATCTGTCCCTATGTCTCAAACTGTAGCAATTCTATCTCACTTTATTGCAATTATGTCTAACTTTGTAGCGCTTCTGTCTAATCCTTTTGCAATTCAATCCATTTTACGACACTTTAACCATCACTCATTCCTTCATATTTATGAAACATCTCTTATCACTTCTCCTCGCCGCAGCCTCATTTGTGGGTTGCCAGTCAGACACAGCATTTAAATCCGTAGATGCCCAGCAATTTGCCGAAGTCATTGCCAACCAGGACGTGCAACTCGTAGATGCCCGCACCCCCGAAGAATTTAGCGAAGGACACATCCCCGGTGCCGTAAATATGGATGTCAAATCCGCAGACTTTGATGCCCAAATCGCCCAACTTGATTCTTCCCGCCCCGTCGCCGTTTACTGTCGTAGCGGTCGCCGAAGCAAACTCGCTGCCGAGCGCATGACCAACGCCGGTCTCCAAGTCACCGAACTCGCAGACGGCATCCTTTCTTGGCAGGGCGAAGTGGTGAAGTAAATTTTCTTGTAACCAATAAAGATGGGTGTGTCAAAGTTTGATGCACCCATTCATTTATATAAAGGTTGTCAAAGTCGTTTTTTCTTTGTACTTTTACGCTTGACATATAGATTTTATTACGCACACAAATTTTAGATACCATGGAAATTATAATTGCAGTTGTTTCAGGTCTGCTTCTTGGAGGATTCTTAGGATTTATGCTTTCAAAACTTAAAAATCAAGGAAGCATAGCAACAATGGAGCGCCTCAAATGGCAGTTGGAAAGTGAGCGGGCAAATGCGCAGACGCAAATAGACAACTTGCAGAAGCTGTTGGAAACCTCAAAGGCAGATTTTGAGGAGCGTCTGTGCCAAGTGAAGGCGGACTCAAAGGAACTCTTGCTCACCCAAGAGCGCAATCATGAGCAAGCATTAAGGGCACAGCAAGAACGATTTGAGGAAACCATGGCGAAAGTTACGGCACAGGTGAAAACAACTACGGAAGACCTGTTGAAACAACGACAGAAAGAGTTTGCGGAATCAAGTAATGCAAACCTCGGACAGATTGTTACGCCCTTGCGTGAGACGATTGAGCGGATGAAACAAACGATGAGCGAAAGCACTTTGAAACATACGGAACTCAGTGCGGCAATGAAGGAGAACTTGGAGAATATGATTCGCCACAGTGAGGCAGCAAAGCAAAGCGCAGACGAATTGGCGCGGGTGTTTAAGCACAAGAGCAAGGTGCAGGGCAACTGGGGCGAGCGTGTGCTTGAGGAACTCCTGGATTCACAAGGGTTACAATTAGGCATACATTACGAGCGCGAAAGCGTGATACGTGACATGGATGGAAATGTCGTAAAAACCGACACAGGCGGAAACCTACGTCCTGACGTTATTCTGCATCTTGATAATTGCCGTGAAGTAATTATCGATTCAAAAGTGTCACTTACGGCGTTCATGGACTACATTAATGCCGAAACTGAAGAGTTGCGCCAAGAGTATTTGAAGCAACATATTGATAGTATCCAAAAACATGTCAAGGAGTTGTCAAAGAAGGATTATTCCTCTTACATTAAACCTCCGAAACTCAAAATGGATTACGTCATTATGTTTATGCCTCATACCGGAGCCTTATGGACGGCGCTGAATGCACAACCCGACCTTTGGCGCAAGGCGATGGAGATGAATGTGTTTATTGCCGATGAGCAAACACTTTTCGCAGCCCTACGAATGATTAACCTTACGTGGACACAAATTAAGCAAGCGGAAAATCATAAGGAGGTGTACAAACTTGCCAACGAAATGATTAAGCGCGTAGGGATGTTCCTCAAGAATTATGACGCGGTGGGGAAAGCTCTAAAAAATGCACGTGATGCTTACGAGGATGGTGAGAAGAAACTTTTAGAAAAAGGGCAGAGTATCGTGGTAACTTGTAATCAACTCGAGGCGCTTGGCGCGAAGCAAAATGCTAATTATCCTGTTCCTCAATTAAATGCAATAGATGTTTCCAGCGAGTAGTCTTTTATACAAAGTAAGTTATTGGTGTCTGGTAAATACAGATAACTCTTTGTTAGAGGGATTGTTGTACTTATACAAACCCATTGTAGATATCCACCTGAAAGGAAACGCGAATTTCTTTGTTTAAGAGAACACGAATTGCACGAATTTTCGAATCACTTTGCGGGATGAATATTTCTTAATCAGGGGCGAACCGAAGGTCGCGCAAGTCAATACCACTAATTTTTACCATCCGGATGGTATTCGTGAAATTCGTATGCGATTAGCAAATCTCTGCCCGCAAGGTGTTTCGTGTTATTCGTGAAATTCGTGTTCTAAAAATAAAGCGATAAATTTTACCTGACACCAATAA
This sequence comes from uncultured Prevotella sp., assembly GCA_937906765.1. Classification (GTDB taxonomy): domain Bacteria; phylum Bacteroidota; class Bacteroidia; order Bacteroidales; family Bacteroidaceae; genus Alloprevotella. The sequence continues at coordinate 3,380 of CALCUV010000003.1, read as the reverse complement.
AAGCAAGTAGCTATATGCTATGAGTTGGATGATTATTTAAGAGGGAGTGCCAAACTAATTTGGCACTCCCTCTTAAGTTGTGTGAAGTTCTAAAAATCGGGGTTAAATTTATGATATGCTGAATATCAATAATTCTGCTTCATCACTTCAAAGTAAGCCTGTGGGTGAAGGCATGCGGGGCAAGCCTTAGGTGCTTCAATGTTTTCAGTAATGAAACCACAGTTGCGGCATTGCCAGAACACCTTGCCGTCCTTGCGGAACACTTCGTGCTCTTCAATATTCTTCACCAGTTTACGGTATCTTTCTTCATGTGCCTTCTCAGCAATGGCAATATTGCGGTACATTGCTGCAATCTGGGGGAAACCTTCTGCCGCAGCAGTGTCGGCAAATGCGGGATAGTCAAGTGCCCATTCTTCGTGTTCACCAGCAGCTGCCGCCTTAAGGTTTTCAACGGTTGTGCCGATTACGCCAGCGGGGAACTTTGCGGTGATTTCGACCATACCACCCTCAAGGTACTTAAACATACGCTTCGCGTGTTCGCGTTCTTGCTCTGCCGTTTCAAGGAAGATAGCAGCAATTTGCTCAAAACCTTCCTTCTTGGCTTCGCTAGCAAAGTAAGTGTAACGCATGCGAGCTTGAGATTCGCCAGCAAATGACATCATGAGGTTCTTTTCAGTTTGAGTACCCTTAACGGACTTCTTGTTTTCAGTGTTCATAGTAGTATTGTTTTTTGTTTAGTTATTATTTCTTGTTGTTTGACAGTGCAAAGATAGAACGCTTTTTTGGATTAAACAAACAGATTGTGTTTATGTGTTTATAGACACTATTTATATATACAAACTTTCAATCTCTACATGCTACGTTTCTTCTGTTACGGAGAGAGCAGTTCTAAATCCTAAAATTTGTTTTGCCAACTTCGGTCACCATCGGTGTTCTTTTTGCGATAAAGAATTTATCTCACTTAATAAATCTTCATACTCTATTTTGCTCGCCATTGCGAGTGAATTATTATTCCTCCTGCTCATAGTAATATGAGTAGTCTATACCTTTCATAAAGGTCTCACGGTCGTTGATTTTGTTGGTCAAAGCAGACTGCAAAAGTTGCTTAATCTCTGACGAATTAACTACGCTCTTTTGCATCGCATTCAAGTAGTCGTTCTTGTCAATCTTACTCCAATCAACGCATTGTTGCAACTGCTTTTTGAGAATCAGATCGAGCCATATACGAGTCGCACGACCATTGCCCTCTCGGAACGGATGAGCAATATTCAACTCAGCATATTTGTCGGCAATTTCTTCGAAAGTTGTTTCGGGCATCTGCTCGATTGTAGCAAGCGTCTGCGGAAGAAATTGCGCCATCGCAAACTGGCAACCTCCCTTGGCGATATTTACCGTGCGAATTTGCCCTGCAAAATCATACAAACCACCAAACAAGTATGCGTGGATCTGTTGTAAGCCTTTGACCGTACCAACCTCGATATTGTCTATTAGACTGCTCTCGAAAAGAGCATATGCTTTCGACTTGCTCTTGCCGTCAATAGTCTCGTCGCTATTGGTAAACCACTCGACAAAACGCATCGCACGGGCGTTGGGAAAACTCTTTGCGAGGAGCAGAACGCCATCGTAGTCGAGAACATCCGCGAGTCGTCGCTTGCCATCGGGCGCAAGTAATTTCAACTGGTTAGTGCCACTAACCACTTCGCTATTCTCGCCTTTGAGCTTTGTTTTGAGATATTTCCAGTAGTTGCGGTTTTTCTGGTAGTCGTCTTGGTTGTTCAGCACCCCTACGATATCGAGTACAGAAAACCACCACTTGGAATTCTCCTCATCCCAAACAGCTCGCACCTCCCGGTCATTATAAAATCGAATGGATATTTTTGACATATGCTATCTATCTTTTAACATCCTTTATTTTTATCTTTATTATACTCTTTTCTCAATATCAAGCTACAAGTTCAATTCTCTTTTATATTCTATGCGGTTGTTCCCTGTCATAAAGGATTATTCATAAAGACCTCCACTACATCATAAAAATATCATACTATATGTTATCAAAACAATATGCTTGTACTGATGTGCAAAAGCTAAAGCCCTTTTCGGATGCTTTCCAATATATTTAGGTCTTTATCGTCAGATATATTAGACATAACGGGGCGTACTTGACACATGTATTTCCTATTAGTACTAAAGTATGATGGAGTGTCATCGCTTACCTTGGAAAATTTTATAGTAAATATTCTAGCCCCAACAGCAAGTTTTATAGGGTTCATACTTGTGTTGGTTAATACTACAGAAATACAACCGCAATAACCTGGCTCCAGAAAAGAATTCATGGTTAGTCCTAAACGAGCATACGAACTTCTAACATCAATAGTAGCCATTAGGTCTTTGGGTAATTTAATATATTCAAGGGTAGAAGCCATAATGGTTTGATTAGGATGAAGAAAAAACGTTTCCCCTATCTGTCGTCTTGTTTCTTGATAAAATTTGTAAACATTTTCATATGCATCATGTTCTCTTGTCGCATCGATAAAAGGATCGCGACATTTTATTGACACAAGAAAGTCACAACCTAATCTTAAATCAACAGAAATATTGGTAACCTGATTTGGATCTAAGAGCGGTCTAATATGTAGTTGCTTTTCTACTAAAGCTTTATTTATTTCATTCTTATTCAGGTACATTACTCCACTTTTTTTGAATTAAATAATTACTTATAGACTTTTCAATAAGATTATTAATTATCGTATAAATTTGCGTTGCTTCAAGAGTATATGATAAATTGTTCGCCGTTTTGAAAAGATCTCTATCGCTATACCAGACATCCCAGGCGGTTGCATATAGTTTGTGTATTTCATTGTCAGAATTTATTTCAATCGGAAGCAATCTGTACAAATCAGAACTATCAAGGTCGTTTGTAAAGTCGTTCATTACTTTGCCAAATTTTCCGCGCAATTCATTTTGTATTATATCCAAAATGTAGTTTCTATTTGATGATAGAAAATCCTCAGCAAGTTTAAAGCGTAAATCGTTGGATGGGTGAGTTATTGAATAATTACTGGAACGACAATCTGGATAATATACATATCCAAGATATTTGGTGATATTTTTACCAATATAACTACATGCAAACATATCCGCAAAAAACTCCATCCAATGATAATAAAGAGCCTTCTCGATAGATTTATCTAAGAAATTACCATTTGCATCTATAACCTGATTAAATGTTAAGCCATTAAGATAAGGGAAAAAAGTCTGCATATTTGGAATATCTTCACTCCTGCTAAACTTTTTCTTCATATTATTTAATGAGTAAATTGATATTCCATTGACGACATCAACAAAATGTCCTATCTCATGATATAAAACAACATTGTTTA
>CALCUV010000002.1 GCA_937906765.1 uncultured Prevotella sp. | reverse complement strand
ACGGCAATGATGAGCAACATGGGGTAGAAGAGGTGGGGGATGATTTCAACGGGAGAAATGCTTGCCAATCCTGCCGCCATGAGCAGTTGAGCACCATAAGGAATAAAACCTTGTACGATGCATGAGCACGTGTCAAGAAGGCTGGCGCTACGTCTGGGATCTACGCCATAGCGCTCGGCAATGTTTCTGGAGATTTCGCCTACACTCAAGATGGCGATTGTGTTGTTGGCGGTGCAAAGATTCGTAAGTCCCACCAATGTTCCAATGCTAAATTCGGCTCCACGACTGTTGCGAACGCGACGGGTTAACCAATGGATGAGGAAGGTAATCCCCCCGTTTTTGCGGATTAACTCCAGGAGACCTCCCGCAATCATAGAGATGAGGATGAGTTCGCCCATGCCACCAATGCCGCTTGCCATGGCGCCAAACCATCCGCTGGCGTCAAATGCCCCAGTGATGATGCCAATGAAGCCAGTGAAAAGGTTACCGATGAGTAACACCAAGAGCACGTCCTTACCCCAAATGGCAAGAATGATAACGGCAAGATAGGGGATGACGTTAATAATCTGTGAAAGGGTGATTTCAGAGGACGCGTAGTTAGGTGTGGCACTAAATCCCATAATGACGTAAAGCACCGTTGTAATGATTGCGGCGGGCAAAACAATTCGGAAGTTCGTTTTGAATTTGTCGCTCATGCGTACGCCTTGAGTGCGCGTCGCTACAACCGTGGTGTCGGAAATAAACGAAAGGTTATCGCCAAATAAGGCTCCACCAACGGCGGCGGCAACAATGAGCGGTGTGCTCATGCCCGTTTCCGTAGCAAGTCCAGCCGTGACGGGGGTAAGGGCAACAATTGTGCCGACAGAAGTACCAATGCTCATGCTGATGAAACAGGAAGCAATGAAAATCCCAGCAAGTAAGGCCTTCTCGGGTAAGAGTGCCAAGGTTAATTCTACGGAAGCATCAATGGCGCCCATGGCTTTCGCGCTACTGGCAAATGCACCCGCAAGTACGAAAATCCAAACCATAAACAGCAGATTCTTGGAACCCGCACCCTTGGAAAAGATGGAGATGCGCTCCTGAAGGGAATGCCCACGCGTAATCAGCAAAGCATAGACGGAGGTAGCGATAAATAAAATCGTGAGGGGCACTTTGTAGAAATCACCAAAGTAAAGTCCCGTACCGAGAAATAAAGTGACCAACACAAGCATCGGACTGATGCCTAAAAGTCCAATCTTGCGCGGACGTTTTCGATTTGTCATAGTTAATTATAGCGTAATAGTGTATGGAGGGTTGCTTAAATAGGTAAATTGTAGTAATTTTGTCGGCGGAAAATAGGATAAGAGTGGGAGAGGATGTTTCTTTATAGTCTTGATCAGTTGGCGATGTACGATTAGTACAGACCCCCTCCGCAACAAAGTTGCTCGTCCCCCTAACTTATGGGGACATTTTAAGTTGCCGAGATAAACGGTTGTCTTCACAACCTATGTGTGCTCGCTCGTACCGCATGGCTCTCAAAACCTTACAACCTCAAAACCTTATAACCTATCCTTCAATCTTACCCCCTCATAATTATGTTTACAGCAAGTAGAAAAGATCTCGCCGAACTCCTCACCCTTTTTCGCATTGTTGAGGATATGGCCGTGGCAGAAGGAACCGTGGAGGGCACTCCTGGTGAAATGATTCCCGTGGAGGCCGTAATGCGCGAGGAAGATAAAGTGATGCGGTGCTATCGTCGTGAGGCAGACGAAATTCTTATTGAGAACGATGCCGACGACGAAGTGATACGTGTGGATGTCTCCGAATGGGCACACACGCGAGAAGCGATTTTTGAGGCGCTGCGTCAGAAGGACGATGAAAATATAGTCCTCGTGGACGATCCTGAAGAAGCATTTCTGGATAAGATAAAGATGTTCCAAATTGCGGGTACCGCCGAAGGGCAACAGCACCTCTTGTTGGCCACTCCTTCGGGTTTAATGTCCAGTGTGGTTTGGTCGCGTGCCGGTGCGTTTCCCACAAAAATCTTAGATGGCGGACGTGCGGCAAATCTCAAACTCGAACAGACGGGTACGCGTTTTGCAACGCCCATGGCGGCAAAGGTGAACGGATTGGAAACCGACAATAGTGTGCGCGACCGTATGTTGCTCATCGAGGATATGGGAAGTTCGTTGCGCTATGAAGGGGTGGCGGACAAAGTGTTCCGTGCAAACCTCGGTATGTTGGACTTACACCTTGGCAGATTGCTTTCTGAAATGGTGCGCTTATCTTATATGGAGGACATCTTTAAGTTGGATGAATTGACCGAGCGTATGCGTGAGTTGAATCCGCTTAAGGTGAAGACCGAACTCATCGTGAAGCACGGCTATTACGAATATAAGGTGAAGCAATTGCTCTTGGCGTGTGCGGCAGGAATGCGTCCCGCAAAGATTTATCACGGTTGCGAAGACTTGCCTCCCTCTTTGTTGGTCGTAAATCCCAATGGCCAACCCATGGCTTTCTCATCCGCTCAACGCATGCTTCTTGCCGACTTCCTCTTCCACACGGCGCGCTTGGAGCGTGGTAGCATGGAGAAGGATAAGTATGGCTTTATGGAGCGCGAGAATAATGTGTACTATTTCAAGTTGAACTTAAAGATTGGTTTGGCAAAGCGCTAAATGCACATTTGAGATAGCGCCTTATCTTTATATCTTACTTAGACGAGTTGATGGTAAAATGCCGTCAACTCGTCTTGTTTTTATCCTCATGCTATTGGAGTAAATTCTTGGAAGATGCCTTGCTCGCGATGGTCCACGGTAACGTGGATGTTGTATTTCTGATGCAGGTGTTCTGCCAAGTGTTGCGCGGAGTACACACTACGATGCTGGCCACCCGTACACCCGAAGGAGAACATCAAGTCGGTGAAACCACGCTCCATATAACGCTCCACATGGAAGTCGGCTAACTTATAAACGCTTTCGAGTAACTGAAGAATTTCGCCATCCTCCTCAAGGAACTGAATCACTGGAGCATCAAGACCCGTGAGTTTCTTGTAGGGTTCATACTTGCCCGGATTGTGCGTAGAGCGACAATCAAAAACGTAACCCCCTCCGTTGCCACTACAATCGGTTGGGATACCGCTTTTCTTGTAAGAGAAACTGAACACACGCACGTGCAATCCCTTTCGCTCATCCTGCTTACATGCGGGTGTTGCTTCCTTTCGCAATTCCGCTTCTACCAGTTTTTGCAACACGCCTTCCATGTAGGGATAATCCCTTGCCACTCCCGCCTCGAGCAATCCCTTAAGATTTTCAAGCGCCGCGGGTGTGGATTGAATGAAATAGGGTTTGCGCTCAAAGCGTCCGAGCATGCCGTAAGCACCCAACACTTGCAACGTGCGGAACAAGACGAAGCGCATTAAATCTGCCTTAAACTTCTGGCGGTTAACCTCAATCAACTCCTCAAGTGCGTCAAGATACACCTCCACCATCTCTTGGCGAAGGTCATCAGTATAACGCGCTGAGGCTTGCCACAGGAAGGAGGCAATGTCGTAATGAAGCGGACCCTTCATACCGCCTTGATAATCGATGAAATAGGGTTCGCCATCCTTGAGCATCACATTGCGCGCTTGGAAATCACGATAGAGGAAGGTGACATGCTTCGATGCCGTGGCACATGCCACTAAATCCTCGGCAAAGCGCTTGAAGTCGCGCTCCAAAGCCACTTCATCGTAAGCAACGCTCGTGGTGCGCAAAAAGCAATACTTGAAGTAGTTCAGGTCGAACATCGCCGCCATCTGGTCAAACTGAACGGGCGGGATGAGTCGGTTGAAGTCTAAATTCTCTGCGCCTTTCACTTGCACCTGTGCCAATGCGCGCAACGTCTTCGCAATCAGTTGGCGCTCGTCAATATTGTAATTACCCGAGGTTCGCCCCGCGCTAAGTGCTTGGTAAAGCGAAGTCGTGCCAAGGTCGGATTGGAGGTAGCAGCACCCCTTTTCGGATACTGCGATGAGTTCGGGAACGTTCAACCCGAGGGCATGAAAATGGCGTGTGAGGTAGATAAACGCATCGTTCTCCGTTTGCGACAATCCGATAACCCCGATGCAGGTCGTTCCATCGGGCGCCGTCATGCGTATGTAAGTTCGGTTGCTTCCCGCCTTGTCTAACGGTGTAGTTGAGGCTGGAGAAAAACCAAAGGTTTCTTCGTAGAGTTGAATCAAGGTGTCCATGCTTTCTTATTCCATCATTTTCTTGACATACATCAGGTGAACCGCCACGAGGCCTGCCGTTTCTGTGCGCAAGCGACTCTTACCCAAGTGAATGGGGGTGAACCCTGCGGCGATGGCTTGCTGAACTTCAGCAACGGAGAAGTCGCCTTCTGGACCTATCATTACCAAAGCATCATCCGTTTCGTTGAGAACATCGCCGAGGAAGGGCTTTTCGTTGGGCGTATTGGGGATATTGTCGTAGCAATGCGCAATGAATTTTTGCCCCTTAAAGTCTTGCGTAATAAACTTCTTGAAAGGCATCATTTCTGCCACCTCAGGCTTCGTGGCCTTATGGCTTTGCTTTGTTGCCGACACTACGATTTTCTCCACGCGCTCCGTCTTAATCACCTTGCGCTCAGAGTTGTCGCAGAGCACAAAGGAAAGTTGGTTCATTCCAATTTCCGTAGCCTTCTCTGCCAACCACTCCGTGCGGTCCATGTTCTTTGTGGGCGCCACGGCAAGGTGAATGTTGCCGTGCCAAAGCAAGGGTGCGGTCTCTTTCGTATTGATGTTGACGCGGCAATGCTTGTTGGACGCCAGCGTGATGGTACAATCATAAAAATGTCCTTGCCCATCCGTCGCTACAAGTTCGTCGCCTTCCTTCATGCGGAGCACACGCACGGCATGTTGTGCTTCATCTTGTGGCAACTCATTTGTCTGCTCAATTTCGGGGGCAAAAAATATGTGGACTTCTTTCATAATTCTGGTTCATAGATATTTCAAACAAAAATAGAAAGAAAAGTTCAGTTAAGGGCTACGTAGTGGTGAAAAAATGTGAGTGCGTGATGAAAATCCTGCTTGATAAGAATAGAATTTAGTTCTTTTGTCGGAGATAAAAAGGTGGATGTCGGACTTTTGTAAGGGCTTGATTCTCATAGTGTTTTTATAACGCAAAATTAAGTCTCAAATAGTTTTTCTTAACTCTCAAACAATTTTTCTTAAGTCTCAAACTCGGAGCGCTATTTGAGATATCGTTTTCGTGAAGTTAAAGTCGTTGTGGGGAGAGAGGAATTTCTGCTTCGTAGGGTGCGTAGTAGTCTTATCAAATGGGGCGCTACGAAAAAACGGGTGTGATGTTTCTTAATATCTATCTTTTTCGTATATTTGCATTCTCATTGTTTTAATGATAAACAACGATGCAGACAGTTAAAATTAAGGATAAAGAATTTGCCGTTTCGATTTCGGAAGCAGAAATCAGAGAACGTGTGTGCGCCATTGCGAAGCGCATCAATAAAGACTTGGAGGGCACAACTCCCATTTTTATTGCAGTGTTGAACGGCTCGTTCATCTTTGCCGCCGACTTACTTCGCGAGATAACCATTCCCTGCGAAATTGGTTTTGTGAAAATGGCGTCTTATTCAGGAACCGTTTCTACGGGGCAGGTAAAGGAAATCATGGGTCTCACGAACGACATCGAAGGACGCACCGTAGTCATCGTTGAAGACATCATTGACTCGGGGCTTACCATGAAGGAGATGATTCAGCTTTTGCAGAAGAAGCATCCTGCGGCAATTCACGTGGCATCGTTGCTTACGAAACCCGATAATTTGAAGGTGGAGTTGGACGTTAAGTACAACTGCTTTGACATCCCCAATGACTTCATCGTGGGTTACGGATTGGATTACGACGGCGAAGGCCGCAATCTCAAGGAAATTTATACAGTAGTTTAACGACATTACAACATTCTCAATATGAAAAACATCGTAATCTTTGGCGCTCCCGGTTCAGGTAAGGGTACGCAGAGCGAACTTTTGATTCAGAAATACGGTTTTAAGCACATCTCAACGGGTGACGTGCTCCGCGCAGAAATAGCGGCTGGTACGGAACTCGGCAAGACAGCACAGGGATTCATTGACCACGGTCAGTTGATCCCCGACTCGTTGATGATTGAGATTTTGGCGCATAAGTATGACGAACTTTGCCCCTGCGAAGGTCTCATTTTCGACGGATTCCCCCGCACGGTGCCTCAAGCAGAAGCCTTGAAGGAAATGTTGGCAAAGCGTGGCACGGCCGTAAGTGGCATGTTGGAATTGGCGGTAGATGAAGCAGAACTCATGGAGCGCTTGATCAATCGCGGTAAGACCAGCGGACGCGCCGATGATAATGAAGAAACCATCAAGAAGCGCCTCACGGTTTACAATTCTCAAACCGCTCCGCTCATTGAATGGTATGAAGCAGAAGGTTTGCGCCACTCGGTGAAGGGTAGTGGTTCTTTGGAAGAAATCAATGCTGCACTTTGTGCGGTGATTGATAAGATGTAAGATATAGGTTATTAGGTTATCAGGTCGCTTCGCTTTAAGGTATTTAGAACAGTGCCGTTTGCGCCTCATAACCTCTACTTTACATAAGGTTCAAAGGGATATTATGTCCGCATGGTTTCTCATAACCTTATTACCTCAAACCTTACATAAGGTTCAAAGGGATATTATGTCCGCATGGTTTCTCATAACCTTATAACCTCAAACCTTACAACCTCAATAAATAATGGCCGAAAGTAATTTTGTAGATTATGTAAAAATATACTGCCGCTCGGGTAAGGGCGGTAGAGGTTCGATGCACCTTCACAGAGGGAAGTATCAACCGAATGGCGGACCTGATGGTGGTGATGGCGGACGTGGTGGTCACGTTTATTTGCGCGGTAATCACAACTACTGGACGCTGCTCCACTTGCGCTATGAGCGTCACGTCTTTGCGGGACA
>CALCUV010000001.1 GCA_937906765.1 uncultured Prevotella sp. | reverse complement strand
TTGCACTCCAGAAACCGTGAGTAAGGTGGAACCACAAAGCTGCAAGCCACACGAGGTAAAGACCTACAAATACAGGATTAGAGAATGTTTCCTTAATCCAATGAATACCATTTGTAGCATTCACCGCATCGTGACCAAGAAGCAATTCCTGGAACATCATGTTGTACCAGAAGTTCCAAAGGTGAAGCACCATACCGAGCACAACGATTACGCCGAGCACAAACATATTCTGTGATGCCCATTCCACCTTAGCGGGACGGTCTGTCACAGCATAAGCACTGTTACCACGCGCCTTCTTGTTCTGGAGCGTGAGCTTAATTGCGTAGAGGAAGTGAAGCACTACGAGTGCGCCAAGACCAGCAGTAGCTACCAAGGCATACCAATTAGCTCCCAACATCTCGCAAATCATGTTGTAACCTTCTGCAGAGAAGATTGCGACTACGTTCATGCATGCATGGAACGTAAGGAACAAAATAAGTGCTACGCCAGTAACTGACATAATCACCTTTCGTCCAATGGATGAATTACATAACCACATAGATGAAGTTAATTGAGTTAAAAAAGTTAGTGAATTAAAAATTGTTATGAATTTTCAAGTTCAAAGCGCACCCTTTTCGTCACGCAACTCTCACAAACTGAGCATCGCGCAAACATACGGGCACAATAAGGCAATATTAACCTTCTGCAAAGGTAACTCACAAGCACCAAAGCACAAAATGAAAGGCAAGAAATTTAACGTTTTTCCACAAAAACAAACATCTAAAAAGAAAAATCAGAGGCAAATATTTGTCAGTCAAAAGAAAAGTCGTAATTTTGCACTCGCTTTCGAGCACAAACAATTTATTCATTCCCAAATTTATTTACATTATGTACTTGGATTCTGTAAAGAAGCAAGAAATCTTTGGACAGTACGGCGCGTCTAACACGGATACTGGTTCTGCTGAAAGCCAGATCGCCTTGTTTTCTTACCGTATTTCCCATTTGACGGAGCACATGCGCGCTAACCGTAAAGATAATACGACTAAACGCGCGCTTGTGAAGTTGGTAGGTAAGCGTCGTGCACTCCTCAACTACTTGAAGGACCGCGATATCAACCGTTACCGTGCTATCGTGAAGGCTCTCGGCCTCCGCAAGTAATCCAAACTTCTTGCAAAAGCAAACGAGCAGGATTGTGTCAACCGACGCAATCCTGCTTTTTTATATTCCAATCATACGACCACCCCACTTAGACAAGCAAGCGGTTCTCTCCGTCACGCACTCCATTTCGCTTTTTTGAAACCACCCGAAGGCTTAATTTCATTCCATTATTCCATAACTATTCAGCACACCGTCCCACACGGTCAAAACAAAACCTCTTATAGGAAAAATTCAACCTCAAATAGAAAAAATTCTTAGTTAGTTTAGAAAGCCTATTTGGGTACTTAATTTTGACACCACCTATTAACCCAAGGATATTTTCAGTTTTTCCTCCTAACAAAACCCTCATTCCTCTAACAATCAGCCGCTTCACAAAAACCTATTCACCAAAGTAATTAGTCTATAGGTTTTATATATGTCATTTTTCAAGAAATAAATTTGCGTTATCAAAACTTTGTTTGTTCTTTTGCATCAGAAAAACAAAACAATTATCAACAACAAATTAAATTTAATACGACTATGGCTAAGAAATTTATCTGCACAGTATGTGGTTATGTTCATGAAGGTGACGCTGCTCCCGAAAGATGTCCTCAATGTAAGGTTCCCGCAACAAAGTTTAAGGAAGTTGACGAATCTGCTGGATTGACATTTGAAACAGAACACGAACTCGGCGTGGCTCAAGGTTGCGACGAAGAAATGATCAAGGACCTCAACGCACACTTCATGGGTGAGTGCACAGAAGTTGGTATGTACCTCGCAATGAGTCGCCAGGCTGACCGCGAAGGTTATCCCGAAATCGCAGAAGCCTTCAAGCGTTACGCTTGGGAAGAAGCTGAACACGCTGCAAAGTTCGCAGAACTCCTCGGCGACGTTGTTTGGGACACAAAGACTAACCTTGAAAAGCGCATGATGGCAGAAAACGGTGCTTGCTCTGATAAGTTCCGCATCGCTCGTAACGCTAAGGCGCAGAATCTTGACGCTATCCATGACACGGTTCACGAAATGGCGAAGGACGAAGCACGTCACGGTAAGGGCTTTGAAGGTCTTTTCAACAGATATTTCAAGAAGTAAACCACTCATTTATATAATTAAGGGCAGCGCCTCAGCGCTGCCCTTAATTTTTTATTAAAACAAAAGTAACTATAGGGTTTACTGCCTCTATAGTTACTTTTTACTTTTCGTGATTACTTAATCAAGTTCTTACCCGTCATTTCTGCAGGTTGTTCCAATCCCATAATGTGGAGGATTGAAGGTGCAACGTCTGCGAGCACACCGTCTTCTACCTTTGCTTCCTTATTTTCTGTTACGTAAATGAAGGGAACGGGGTTGAGTGAGTGGGCAGTGTTAGGCGTGCCGTCGGGATTGATTTCGTTATCAGCGTTACCGTGGTCGGCGATGATGATAGTTTCGTAACCCACAGCCTTAGCTGCTTCTACGGTTTCAGCAACGCAAGCGTCAACAGCCTTAACCGCCTTTTCTACTGCTTCATAAATACCTGTGTGCCCCACCATGTCGCAGTTTGCAAAGTTCACCACGATGAAGTCATACTTATCTTCCTTGATCGCAGCAACGAGTTTGTCCTTCACTTCGTAAGCTGACATTTCGGGTTGGAGGTCGTAAGTTGCCACCTTGGGAGATGCAACGAGGATACGGTCTTCGCCTTCGTAGGGAGCTTCACCACCACCGTTGAAGAAGAAGGTTACGTGAGCATACTTCTCAGTTTCAGCTGTATGCAACTGCTTGAGGCCCTTGCTTGCGATGTATTCGCCGAGTGTGTTCGTTACATTTTCCTTGGGGAAGAGGATGTGCACGTTCTGGAACGAAGCATCGTAGGGAGTCATGCAGTAGAACTGAATGCCGGGAATAGTCTTCATGCCTGCTTCGGGCATATCCTGCTGAGAGAGTACGATAGTGAGTTCCTTAGCACGGTCATTGCGGTAGTTGAAGAAGATCACCACGTCACCTTCCTTGATTGTGCCGTCAACGTTTGCGTTATTGATGGGAAGAACAAACTCGTCAGTCACATCAGCATCGTAACTTTCCTGCATAGCCTGCACCATGTCAGTTGCCTGCTTACCCTTGCCTTCCACGAGAAGGTCATACGCTTCCTTCACACGCTCCCAACGCTTATCGCGGTCCATTGCATAGAAACGACCT